>DAOTUR010000084.1:0-14688 GCA_034436915.1 Anaerolineae bacterium | reverse complement strand
GTATTTGTGTATGGCGCTGGCCCTCTGCACGGGCATTTACGCTTGGAAGCATGACTCAAAATGGGCGCTGCTTGGCGCGTTGATCGTGGGCATTGTCGGAACGTATCTCAAATATTGGGTCGTGACGATCACGTTTCCCTTCATCGCGGCGTGGATTATGCTGTTTCGGCGCAACCCGCGTGCCATGCTGCCCTGGACGCTTGTCTATGGAGTCATTGGGGGACTGGCCGCTGCTTATCTGGTCTTTGGCATCAATCCGTTGGCCTCGACAGTCAAGCTGACGGAATTCGGTGGCGGTTCCCTCAGTCAACGTGCTCTCGACATCGGGCGGCTCACCAACAACATCTGGCACGCGGCTTATCCGCTAGGTGTGCCGCTGTACTTTGGCGGCCTGCTCCTCGGTGGATTGGCCTATCTGTACAATCGGTCACGCCAGCGCAGCCTGATTGAAGGACGTTTTGCCGTTCTTCTCATAGTGATGATCGGCGTTGGTATTCCGCTGACGACAGCCATCTCCAATATCGATCTGGGGACGGCAGGGCGTTTGCGCCACATTCTGCCAACGATGATCTGCATGTTTGTGCTGTGGGGCGTGGCGATTGCTCAATGCCTGTGGGCGCTGCGCGATGAGTTGCTGGCCCATCGCGTCGTCAAGAGCAAAGAGGCGGCGGCAGGGGTGCAAGCGGTAGGGCTGGCGCTTTTGGTCATCGTCCTGGCGATCCCCTATCTGCCAGCCAATGTTGCCAGCATTTCGCGCTTGAGCAAACAGCATGTCGTCAACCGCGTGCGCGATTGGGCGGATGTGGCGATCCCCAACGATGGCCTCGTCATGCAGCCGTTCCTGAGCGATCTGGATCGCGTGTGGAATCGCACCTGGGGAGCCTATGCGGGCAACAATCCGCTCATCTATTGGAGTGAGAAGCAGGGCGATATCCTCAAGGCGACACCGCAGCAGTACGTGGATCGCAACATCGATTATCTCGTCATCAGCGAATATGATCTCACAAGCGGTCAATACACCGATCCTGCTGTGCGCGAATGGCTCAAACAGTTGTATCTGCTCAAGACCTTTCCACAGGGCGATGATGTCGTGGGATCGACGACGTATTTCTATAAAATGCTGCCGCCGCACACGCGCCCAGATGTCTCCTTTGGCGGGATTGTGGCGCTGGATGGCTACGATCTGTCATCGACCACTGTGAAAGCAGGCGATACGCTGCAATTTCGCCCGTACTGGCGCATCCAGCAGAGTCCCCCGGTCAATTACTCGATGTTCGTGCATCTCTATCCCGCTGATGCACTGGACATGAAGGTGCAGCAGGATGGGGCACTGGTGGATCGTGAGCGGCAAACGCAGCAGTGGACGGATTTAGGCGAGGTGTATATCGGGCGTCAGACCGCGCTGACGATTCCGTCGGATTTGCCCGCTGGTGAGTATCGTCTGGCAGTCGGCGTGTACGATTACACGACGTTGCAGCGGCTGACGCTGCCCGATGGGACAGATTTTTATAGTATTCCGGTGACACTTGTGGACAAATAACGGCAAATCCTTTCACAGTCTAGCGAATCAGGCAATCACAGGCACGCATCATTTCTTCGTGCGGACATAAATTGACGATGGCCCATTCGTCTTTGTCCCCTTCACTGAAAACTCTTTGGAGAGGGATTTGATCAAGAGCGACAGGCTCTTGTAACCGTAGGTGCGGCTGTCAAAGCTTGGATCGAGACGACTCAAGGCATTCCCCAGTGCTCCCAGATGCGTCCACCCATCCTCCTGTGCCGAGATGTCAATGGCGCGATGGAGAAGGCTTGTCAGAGGGGTAAGGGCATTTGGGACGGGTGCAGCAGCGCTATCTTGTGAGCGAGCAGGCTGACTTTTAGCGCCTCGCGGGGATTTTGCTTTAGCGATAGGCGTGTCATCGGTGAGAATAAGAGTCTCAATTTTGAGTTGAGGCGATGGAGTTGTCGGGTTCTGGTCGGTGTCTGGCACAAGAGGAACAGTCGCGCCATCAGGCTTGATGAGATTCTCAACGTAAACAAAGACTTCACACGCCTTGATAAAGGCTTCGGGTGTTTGTTTACGCCCCATACCCATCACAAACAGCCCCGCCTCCCGAATGCGTGTACAGAGGCGGGTGTAATCACTATCGCTTGACACAACACAGAAGCCCTGCACCGTCCCAGAGTAGAGAATATCCATCGCATCAATAATTAAGGCGCTGTCACTGGCATTTTTGCCGATGGTGTAGCGCCACTGCTGGATCGGCTGAATGGCATGAGCCAACATCACAGGTCGCCAGCCCGCGAGATTTGGTGTTGTCCAATCCCCATAAGCCCGACGTATCGTAATTGCCCCATAGCGGCTGGCTTCCTCAAGCATTTGCTCCATCAAGCCATGCTGCGCGTTGTCACCATCAATCAACATGGCGAGACGGCGTTCTGTGTCTGGCATTTCTACACTCCTTGTCTTTTAGAGCTTGGTTTCACCATCTTTTGGCGGCGCATCCTCCACTAACATGCGCCGCAGCACCTTGCCAATGAACGATTTGGGCAGCGTCTCGCGGAATTCGATCTCCCAGGGGACAGCATAGGCTTCCAGGCGGCGGCGGCACAGGGCGATCAACTCCTCTTTGCTCAAGAGCGTGCCAGGGCGCGGCACAACATAGGCTTTCACGCGCTGCTCGCCCTTGATATGGCCGATGCCCACGACAGCCGCCTCAAGCACTTTGTTGTTCTCGTACAGCACCTCCTCCACATCACGCGGATAGACGCTGAAATTACCCGTCATGATCGTATCGCGTTTGCGGCTGATGATCTGGAAGTAGCCATCAGCATCCATGACCGCCACATCGCCCGTATACAGCCAGCCATCAATCAGAATCGACTCGGCGGCATCCTCGTGCTCTTCGCCCCAGTAGCCCTGCATCACCTGCGGCCCCTTGACGACCAGTTCTCCCAACTGGCCGACTCCGACATCTTCACCTGTCACAAGATCGATGATTTTGGCGTCGGTGTTGGGGAGTGGGATACCAATCGAGCCGACCTTCCGCAGGCCATACAGCGGATTGGCATGTGTCACCGGGCCGGCTTCGGTCAGCCCGTAGCCCTCGACGACGCGCCCGCGTGTGAGCTTTTCAAACGCCTCTTGAATCTCCACAGGCAGCGGCGCGGCTCCGCTCAGGCACGCCTTGACCGAGTTGAGGCCATACGCTCGCACGTTCGGGGCCTGATTGATCGCCATATACATGGTCGGCACGCCGGGGAAGATGGTGGGCTTATACAGCTTGATATGCTCCAACACCTGATTGACATCGAAGACCGAGAGGATGACCATCGTCGCCGCAATGCTGATCGGGACATTCATCGCGGTGGTCATGCCGTAGCTGTGCAGGAATGGCACGACGGACAGACACACCTCCTCGCCATATTTCAGGTCGGGAACCCAATGCCGCGTTTGCAGGGCGTTCGCCACGAGATTCTCATGGCTCAGGCTGACGCCTTTGGGCGAATCCGTCGTGCCGCTGGTGTAGCTGATGTTGGCGAGGGAATGCGGATCGATCATCAAATTGAGATCGTCTTCGGGCTGCCCCTGCATCAGGTCTTCCATGAAGACGCCAATCGTTTTCGCATCCGCCGCTTCACCGACCTGTTCGCTCATCTTCATGCGGAGGAGAAGCTGCTTGAGCAAATTCTCTTCCATCGCCTTTGCAATATCGACGAAGATGACATGCTCGACAGGCGTCATCTCGCGCAGCACAGCCGCCAGCGGACTGTAGGCGCTGAGCGTGACGACGACGTGCGATTCGGTCTGTTTGGCCTGCTGCACAATGCGTGGCTCATCGGCGTCAGGGTTGGGCAGCACAACAATCGCGCCAATCTTGAGGATGGCATAATAGGCGATGACCATCTGCGGCGTGTTGGGCAGCACCACCAGCACGCGATCTCCCTGCTTGACGCCCAGTCCTTGCAGCGCATGAGCAAACTGATTCACCTGACGATTGAGGGTGTCATAGGTGATCTTGTGGCCGTAATAGAGGATAGCGATAGCGCGGGGACGCCAATTGGCCGCACTCTCCAGGAATTTATACAGCGGCTGATGCGGGACGGGAATTGTGGCGGGAATATCTGGCCCATACTGCGACAGCCAGGGGCGGCTGCTGCGGATCGGATCGACAGCATCGCCGGAGTGCCGCCATGAGCCGCGTGACTGCTCAATGAAGCGCTCCAGGGCGCGATTCACGGCCTCAGCCCGTTCAAGCTGCACTTTGTGTTTGGCGGATCCGACATCATAAATCTCGGCGGCGGGGATCATCTTGCCCACATCATCGAAGACATAGCGCGGGAAATAATTATCACGCTGTCCGGTGATAATGAGCGTCGGCAGCGTCAGATCGCGCATCATCGACCAGCCTTTCCACTTCCGCAGATTGTTGAGCAGCATCCGCTTCATCACATGGATTTCAGCATCCCATTTGGGGCGATATTTCCAGAAGGGCGCTAAGAGCGACGAGGGCACAGATGAGAGATAACGCACGAACGAGGGCAGAGGATACTCGCCGGCTGTAGCGATGAGGACGAGTTTATCGAGCGTCTCCGGGTAGCGATGGGCATACTCAACGCAGACCGACCCGCCGAACGAATGCCCGACCAGGATGCAGGTCTTCACGCCCAGTGTTTTGAGGATGGTGTAGAGATCGCTCGTGAGTTCATTCATCGTGTATTGGCTGAAAGGCGCATCGCTCTGTCCATGCCCGCGCAAATCTGGCACGATGACGCGATATTTGGAGGCGAAATGCGTGATCTGGAACTCCCACGATTCGCCCACGCCCGCATAGCCATGCTGAAAGACGATGGTTTGTTCCACGCCTTCGGGATGAATATCGATGACGCTGAGATTGTGGCCGGGCTGATCGGGAATCGGCACATCGACGCGATAGAGATTAAAATCATAGACAAACGTCTGGCGCTTGAGGCCGCGAATTTTCTTTTTCACACACAATCCTTTTTAATAATGTCTCTTGATTCGGGCTGTTGACCCCATGTGCGTCTGTTTATCGCTATTATAGAGGCACAATCCGCTTCATGCTCATGAGCACGAGCGACAGGGCTGTCTTACAGTCATAGAAAGGTGTTTTATGGAGTCACTGGTTTCAACGGCATGGTTGGCCGAGCATCTGCACGATGCCAATCTGCGGATCGTCGATATTCGCGGGCGGGTCATCCCTGCGGATCAGCCGCTGCCACATTACTTCGCACATCGTGAGCAGTATGACGAGTCGCATCTGGCGGGTGCGGTCTTTGTCGATTGGACGAAAGACATTGTTGATCTGGCTTCAAAATCGCAGGATATAGCCGCACCAGAGCGTTTTGCCGCCTTTATGGAGCAGATCGGCATCGGGGATGAGACCGTCGTCGTGGCCTATGATGACGCAGGCGGCATGTTTGCGGCCCGCTTATGGTGGGCGCTCAATTATTATGGTCATCCCAACGTGGCGGTGCTGGATGGCAGTTGGCAAAAATGGATCGCCGAAGGCCGCCCTGTCACGAGCGAAATGCCGACGATCACCCCGACGACCTTCACGCCGCGTATTCAGGCGGCATGGCGCAAGACCGCCTCGGATATTGAGACACGCGAAGAGGGTGTGCAGTTGATGGATGTGCGGACGCCTGATGAATTTGTGGGCAAAGCCTCACGCGCCAGCCGCAAGGGTCATATCCCCGGTGCGCTCAATCTGCCACGCGGCCAACTCCTCGCAGCAGATAACACGCTGCTGCCGCCGGAGCAGCTTCGCCTGACGTTTGCCAACGCGGGCATTCAGTTGGATGCGCCAGAGGTGATTGTGTACTGCAACGGCGGCGTCTCGGCCAGCTATGGGCTGCTGGCGCTGCAAAAGGCAGGTGTCCACAAGGCATCGGTGTATGACGGCTCATGGAAAGATTGGGGTAACGATTCCAGCAAGCCGATTGAATAAACGCATCCCTCACCCCAACCCCTCTCCCACCGCGTGGTAGCTATACATTACCCACAAGTCGGAGAGGGGTTGAACATGGGGTAAACTAGGGAGTGTTGAGGGAAGAACATGACAAGAAACGGGGCCATACCCGACACCCTACCTGTATCCAAGCGACCCACTTGCTGCCAAAAGGGGGCGCATGATGCCATTTTCAACGCGGCTCACCCGCTGCTGCCTCGTTCCAACGGGGTCTATGCCTCGTTCATAGGGCAGCTTTCGTGCGAGAAACACTTCATTTCTCCCTCTCGCCTTCCCCAAAAAGATGTGGGTAATGTATAGGCCTGAAGGCAGGGGCTTTACGGCGCTTTTCTGGTAAAGACGCCTCTCGTTTAGGAAAGTCTTTTTTTATCGGTTTATGACGATGCGTTGAATGAGGAGATTGTTTCATGGCACTTCTTTTTAAAAATGGCACGGTGATCACTGCCAGTGATATGGTGAAGGCCGACGTGCTGGTCGAGGGCGAGATCATCACGCTGCTCGGCCAGAATATCTCTGGCGACGGCCACGAGGTCATTGACTGCACGGGCAAATATCTCATGCCCGGCGGCATTGATGTCCATACCCATCTCGATCTGGTGGGCTTTGGCAACACCACCAGCAATGATGATTTTGACGTAGGCCACAAAGCAGCGGCCTTTGGCGGTACAACCATGCATATCGACTTTGTGATCCAGTCTCGTGGACATACGCTGCATGAGGCATTGGACATATGGCGCGAAAAGTCCAAAGTCGCGCAGATTGATTATGGCTATCACATGGCCGTGACCGATCTGACCGATACCGTGCTGGAGGAAATTCCGACCATGCTGGAGGAAGGCATCACCAGCCTCAAGCTGTTCATGGCCTATAAGAACGTCTTCCAGGTTGATGATACGACGCTGTTCAAGGCCATGACCGTTGCCGCCAAACATGGCATGATCGTCATGGTTCATGCCGAAAATGGCGACGTGGAAGCCCGCCTCACGCCGGCCCTGCTTGCGGAAGGCAAGACCGCGCCCAAATATCACGCCGCCTCACGTCCGCCGGAAATTGAAGGCGAGGCGACCAACCGCGCCGTTGTCATGTCTGGTTTGACGGGCTGCCCGCTCTACGTCGTGCATATGACGTGTGAATCTGCGGTGGAGGCGCTGCGGCGGGGGCGTGCTCTCGGCTATCCCGTCATGGGCGAGACATGCGTGCAGTACTTCTTCATGACGGTGGATGAGCACATGGCGCAGGAAGGTCACGCCGGATCAAAATTTGTCTGCTCACCGCCCATTCGCACCAAGCACGATCAGGGGATTCTGTGGCAGGCGGTCAAAGATGGCACGCTGCAAATCGTCAGCACCGATCACTGCGATTACTGGTATGAAGGCGGTAAGGGGCCAGTGCAGGAGTGGGCCAAGACGGGCAAGCGCTGGCAGGAATTTGAGGCACAAGACCCGTCTTATCGTCGTCCCGGCAAAGAGCAGGGCATCGGCAATTTCTCCAAAATCCCCAACGGTCTGCCTGGGATTGAAGATCGCATGATGGTGATGTGGGATGCAGGTGTGAATGGAGGCCGCATCTCGCCGCAGAAATTCGTTGAACTCAACGCCACCAATCCCGCCAAAATCTTCGGCATGTATCCGAAGAAAGGCACGCTGTCGGTGGGCGCGGATGCCGATATCCTCGTCTGGGACCCGGAGAAGACCCACACCATCAGCGCCGCCACCCATCATATGCGCGTCGATTACAACCTGTATGAGGGCATGACTGTCAAGGGCATGCCTGTGCTGGTGTATCAGCGTGGCAAAAAGCTGGTCGATGGTGATGAATGGCTCGGCAGCAACGGCAGCGGGCAGTTTGTGCCGCGCACGCCGCACGCGGATGTGCTGTAACCTCTCACGCATATTATCGATGATAAGGCGGGGTCTGATTGACTCCGCCTTATTGTTTCTATCGGAGTGCCCATGTCACAACAGGGAATTCAAGACGTCATTATTGAGCGCGTTTTTGAAGCGATTGATGCGAATGGCATAGCAGAAGAAATAAAACTTATACTCGGAAGGCCCTACATAGTTTCGGAGTCGAGTAGCAACCTGATATGTCGCGGTCCTTTTCAAATTGTGGGTATTGGTTCAGAAAAAATTCATGAGGCTCCAGGCATCGATTTACTTGATGCGCTGTTCAACAGTCTGCGTCTTGCTGAGGCACTCCTTGATTCTTATAGCAAGCACAATAAAAAACGGATTACCTGGCTCAATGAAGACGATTTAGGTCTTTCTACCTTGCCTCTACCACAAGATTCAGATCAGATTCAGAGCACGTTTGACGCGGAAGATATATTCAAGACGGCATTTGATAAGTTTTTTCGAGATAGAAAGTCAAAAGATGACATGTAGGGGCGATCCGGTGGATCGCCCTTTATAGTTTTTATTCCTGCGATTGAATCCACGCAATCGTCTTGGTCGCCAGCCGATCCAATGCCTCGATAGACATGAGGATGTGTTCCTCTTTGGTGTCCTCGATCTTGTTGTGCGAGATGCCGTACAGACTCTGCACGAACAGCATCACAGTGGGGATGCCCGCCCGCGCCACCTCCGCCGCATCATGCAGCGGGCCGCTGGGCAGACGGTATGAGACGCCGCACGTCTCCATGATCGCCTCGTCCGCCAGATCAATCAGGTGCGGATCAAACGGAATCGGGTGAATATCCCAGATTTTGCTCCATTCCACCGTGACCTTTTCTTCCTGGGCGAAGCGTTCGCTGGCATCGCGTGCCTCCTGGTACATCTTGGCGAGCGACTCGGCGTTCAGGTGGCGCTGATCCAGCGTCATGCGGCAGTCGGCCACAACCGAACTGACGATATTCGGCGCTAACTCCATCCGCCCCACCGTACACACGCCGCCGTGTCGCTTGGCAATCTCGCGGATTTCCAGGGCAAGCTTGGCGGCTGCGCCCAGGGCATCACGGCGCTTATTCATGGGTGTACTGCCACTATGGGCCGCCTGGCCGACGAAGTGAATCCAATGCCGCTCCACGCCCACCGTTCCAAGCACCGCGCCCATCGGCAGATCGAGGCTCTCCAGCACTGGCCCCTGCTCGATATGCAGTTCGAGGTAAGCGGCAACATTCTCAAGCTGCTTATGGGCTTCGAGAGCTTTATCAATATCGAGACCAAATTTGGCTATTGCATCAGGTAGTGTAATATTATCTTTATCAGAAAGAATACGCCTTTCTTCGACCTTCATGAAGCCTGATACAGCACTAGACCCCCACAGGGAGGCCCCAAAACGGCTACCTTCCTCGTCCGCAAAATCAACTAGACGAATGGTAATCGGCGGTTTACCTTCGCTAGTAATACGACGCAAAACCTCTAATCCTGCTATTATATTAAGGCATCCGTCGAGCCATCCTCCATTAGGGACGGAATCAAGATGTCCGCCGATCACGAGCGTTTTGTCGGACTCACCGCGCAGGGTAGCCCAGATATTCCCGGCCTCGTCCATTTCGACTTCGACAGGCAGCTCTGACAGCGACTCACGGAACCAATCACGACCACGCGCCCAGATGTCGGTGAACGCGACGCGCTGTGCTCCATCGGAATCACCGGTAAGCTGCCGTAAGGTCTTGAGATCATCAAGCGCACGCTGCGGATTCAATTGAGACATAATGATTCGTCCTAACTTTGAGGGTTGGTGAGATTGAGACTAGAGATTACCGATTTTGGGAGATGAGGTCAATCAAATGGCAAGTACTCCTTATAGTGGCACTCGGCTGGCGCGTCGGAGGCTAAAGCCCCCGCCTTATTAAACCCAAGCCCACTGAAGGGGCTGATTTTAGCCTCCTCGCTTTGGAATAGCCCCTTTAGCGGGCTTGTTCTTCACTCAGGCGGTGGCTTTAGCCTCCGATGACAGGACAAAAGCGAGGCAGACGACGGGATGTTGGCTTGCTCTTATTTAGCGTCGTCGCTTTTGTCTTCTTCTCGTTTTCGCCCCCAGGTATCAAGCCCTTCTGAGAGGCTAATATCGACACCTTCGCTGTCAAAGTATTTTTGTACGGATTGACGCATCAATTCGCTGACTGACAAACTCCGTTCGGCTGCCAGCACGCGAAGCTTACGCCGAACCTCACGAGTCACATACATTTGAATCGGCACTCTATCATCTGTCATGCGTCAGCCTCTTGAAAATGTAAATTTACTTAGTATATGATGTTATTTAGACAAACCTACTAAGGATTATATCATGTCTGACGATCAACCTCTGCAAAAACGCTGTTCCAAGTGTGGCGAAATCAAGCCACTTGACGCTTTCCACAAGGCTAAAAGTAAAAGGGCTGGGCGACACAACCAGTGTAAGACCTGTAGAGCTGAGTACAGTGCCTCTAACGCCCAACTCATCCGTAAATATGAGCATGAGTATCGAGTTTCCCATGTTGAGCAAGAGCGTGAGCGTAGCCGTGCGTATCGAGTTTCCCATATTGAGCAAGAGCGTAAGCGCGTCCGTGCGTATCGAGTTTCCCATGTTGACAGTATCCGTGAGTACCAGCACGCCTATCGAAAAGCCAATTCAGATGTCATCCAGGAGCAGAACCGCGCCTATCGGAAAGCCAATCCAGATAAGCTAAGTGCCAAATGGCAGCGTCGCCGCGCCCGTATCAAGGGCAATGGTGGCACATTCAGTGCAGAAGAACTGGCGGCCATGCGAATCGAGCAGGCGGGCGTCTGTGCCTACTGCCAGCGCCAGTATGATCCCGATGCGCTGACGGTTGATCACGTCATCCCGATTGATCAGGGCGGCAGACACGAGAGAGAAAATATCGTGCTGGCCTGCGGCATATGCAATTCCAGCAAATCCAATCGCACACCGGAGCAGTGGACGAATCGCTGGTACTGGCGCAAAGCCTAAACGAGTCAGCCGATGATGACAAATATGTAACCCCCAACCCGTTGTCTGTCTCGTCATGTGACGTTATGATACGTCGATAAAAATGATCTTGATCGCAAACAGACTTAAGCGGGTTGAGTGAGGGTGCTTATGCCAGAATCATCACATTCTTCGGACGATCAGACCATCGGGCGCGTGTTGAGCCGCCGCGAAATCCTCGCACGCTTGGGCGGGATCGGGGCGGCCCTGGTGATTGGGACAAGCTTCACCGACATACTGAACGAAGCGACTTCAGAAGCCCCTGATCCCGTCCATGCCCCCACTACCATCGGCTCGGCGGTGATCGGCGTGGTGGAGCCGCAGGCCATCAATGGCCCCTTCCGCATCGAGAGGGCCTTGCAGCGCTCGGATATCACGGATGGCCGCCACAAAGAGGGCGTCCTGCTGCATCTGGGCATCAAGCTGTTTGATGTCAGCAGCGGCATGGGCTACCCGCTGGAGGGGGCGCAGATCGAGATGTGGCACGCCGATCCCAATGGCCTTGAAGGGAATCTGCACGGCGCTCAACTGACGGATGCGGAAGGGGCAGCTCTGTTTACGACGCTGTATCCGGGCTGGACAGCGGGCCGCGCCGTGCATCTGCATTTTCGCATCCGCACCCATCCCACGCACACCTTCGGCTATGAGATGCAATCCCAATTCTTCTTCGATGAGACCGTCACCACAAAAATCTATTCGCAGCCGCCCTACCGCGCCAGAGGGCTGTCGGATGTGACGAATGACGATGATTCTGTGTTCCAGGCCAGCGGCGGTCTGCTGACCCTGCTGCCCGCCCCGGATAATCGACATGGCGGCTATACGGCCATGATTGAGATTGGGCTGCTGCTGGGCGAGGCATAGCGGGGAGACGATTTGTGGGAACAAGGTGTGCCAAACCCTCGAAGGATGGCTGAAATTTTTATAAGCTCTTGTGAAGCTGCGACCCTGTATCTGGTTTATCATCATCGCATGATGATGTGATAACAGACACTGCAACGATGAAGATTGGCGTCTTTTCCGATGTTCACGGGCATCTGGACGAACTGTATCAAACCCTGGCCCTGCTGGATTTGTTTGAGGTCGATCAGATCGTGTGTGCAGGTGATCTGATCGACAAAGGTCTTTACAGCAATGAGGTGGTTGATCTCATGCGCGACATGGCGATCCCCTGCGTGCAGGGCAATCACGATGCCAAGATTCAATTCGGCTTCATGTCCTCGCAAATCCTCAAAGACAACTCCTTCGTCTATCTGACGACCCTGCCGACCTCGCTCACATTCAAATGGGTCGGGGTGTCGGTGTATGTGTGCCACGCCAATCCCTGGGAAGACACCTCGATCTACGTCTATCCCACGCGCCGGCCCTCACTGCTGCACATGGTCGCCAGGGCCGTGCAAGAGGATGTCATCATCATGGGCCATACCCACCATCCGATGTGCCTCATGATCGAAGGCAAGGTGTTGATCAATCCGGGATCGATCTATGGCAATCGGGATCGGCCTGAGCGTACCTGCGGCGTGCTGTTGCTGCCCGCCTGCGCGTTTGAGATTTATGATATCGATACGGGCCGACGGCTCAGTCTGTGAGCATAGCCCGTTTTTACAGCATGTGCTAGAATCAGAGCATCGATGCAGGGGGAGGCAAGATGTATGCCAACGATACGAACATTTTTTCTGGCGGTCATGTGCGGTCTATGGGCGATTTCTGGTGCAACCGCCCAGGACACATCGCTTATCGCACCCAACATCTTTTTGCGCGGCATGAGCATCGCGCAGGGTGTGCGTTACAGCGCGGCCTTCGTCAAGCCCAGCGATGATACAGCACTCCGCAACGTCAGCGTTGAGATCACGCTGCCGCAGGAGGCCGTCTTCCTGGAGATGCTCATCTCCCGTCAGATTGAGTTTGACGTGATTCGCCGCTCGCCGCAGAAGCAGCTCACTCTCATCTGGCAAATTTCGCGTGTCCGTGCCGATCAACTGCTCGACGCCTTCTCGTTCACCGTCGCAAAACCCCTCACCGCCCCGCTCCAATTTTATATGCAGTGGCAGGATGAGGACGGCCTATCGCACGTCGAGAACTTTTTTGAGCATCCCACTATCACTGATGCCACCCAGACCGAACAGACCCTCACCTTCACCCAATCGGGCTTTCAATCAGTGGGGGCGACAGGCGTGCAAATTGCGCCGCCCAGCGCGGCGCTTCCGCTCACGCTGAATATCCATCTGCTGCCGAATGACTTCAATCCGCCGCCCGACTATGGAGATTTATGGTGGTGTTCGCTGATGGCTTTGGAGGGTCTGCCTGCGGGGACATCCGCACAGGTGATTGTGCCGCTGCGCCGCCCGGTGGCTCCCTTCACGTCGCTAGCCTTGTTTCAGCAGCAAGCCGATGGCACATGGACGCCGCTTGAGACACAGGCGATTGTGACCGCCGACGGACAATATGTGCTGTATACGCATCCCGGCGGGCTGGTGGCCTCCGGCGGCCCCGAAGAGATTCAGCAGATGCCTGTGACTGTTGAGCAAGCTGTGATTGTGGATGTGCCCTCAATCCCCGAACCTGCGCCTGTGATCGCGATTGAACCGCCGCCTGCCCCCACCGACATCCCGCAGATTCCCATTGAGCCAACACAAATCCCGGTGGAGCCCACACAAATCCCTGTTCAGCCCATACAAATCCCTGTTCAGCCGACGCTCTCAAACATCACCGATGGCAGCAGCAACACGATCATCATTGGCGAGGCCCGCCGCACACCAACCCTCCTACCAACGCTCCCTGCTGCCAGTCCCACCAGCAAAACCGACGGTGTTATCACAGTTGGCGGTATCACCGCGACGCCCGCCCTCCTACCAACGCTCTCAAACATCACCGATGGCAGCAGCAACACGATCATCATTGGCGAGGTTCGCCGCACCCCAACTCTCGCGCCCACCAGCAAAATCGATGGCGTCGTCGCCAATCTCGCCACGCCCACCCGCTCTACCATCACCGATGGCAGCAGCAACACGATCATCATTGGCGAGGCCACGCGCAGGCCGACACCGCCTCTCCCGGCGACACGTCCAGCGGCCATAGCCACTCTTACACCACTTCCCACTCCAACAACCGTGAATCTCTCACCGGGCGTGATCGTCAATCCACCTCCGCTCAACGCGCCCATACTGCCGTTTGGCAGCGGCGGTATTCGTGTCGAGATTGTGGCGGTCTCCAATAAGAGCATGACGCAGTGCAGTGTGGGAGCTATCAACTGTGCGGTGGTGATGCGTGTGCCAGGCAAGGGAGCACGTTAAGCACACCAGGGCGATTGCATCTTAGTAATCATTCACCTATCCATGCGACAACGGCCCTTGTAGGGGCAGGATGCATCCTGCCCAAGCCAAATCTCCTACAAATCAATCAGGGCGCGATACATCGCGCCCCTACTAACCCGCGATTCTCATGGATAGGTGAATCATTACGCATCTTAAATTTTTCTGGTTCACAAAAGATCACAGAGGGTATTTATGTAGAGGCATGGCGTGCCAAACCCTGGGCATGGCACGCCATGCCCCTACAAGAACCATCGTGAACATATTAATTTCACAAAATTACGATTTGATGCAATCGCCCTAGCACACAGACCGACTTTCAATTCCTGATAGCAACAACGGTCAGGATTACAGCCCTCGTGACATACTCCCCACACCTAAAGGCGGGGGCATCTGCCGTAAACGCCGGAGGCTTGGCTTACGCCAAGACTTCCACCGACTGAGACAGTATGAGATGATGCCCCATCTCATAGACG
>DAOTUR010000083.1:0-6699 GCA_034436915.1 Anaerolineae bacterium | reverse complement strand
ATGATTTTGAGCCAGGGCATTGGCTCATACTGTCTCAGTCGGAGAAAGACCTTGCGTCAAGCATGGCATCCGGCGTTCACGGCAGAAGCCCCTGCCTTTAGGCATGGGAGTATGTCACTGCTTTTCTCTGTGTTCTCTGTGGTTAAATTGCTTTTACAGGCATCTCGTCGCAGATCATCACCACAGGATTGCCCTGATAGCGCGTGCAGACCAGCGTACAGGCCGTCTTGCCCTTCAGCTTGAGCGCCGCTTGCAGTTCCTCCGGTGACATGGGGAAGCCGCGCTTTTTGACGGTCACACGGCCAATATCCTGCTCTCGTAACATCGCCCGCAGCTTTTTGAGATGGAACGGCATCCAATCGCGCACGCGCCACGCCCGCACCCAGGGCGATGAGGGCAGCGTATCGGTGCAAAAATAGGCAATCGTCGGATCAAGCATCGTGCCGCCAAGCGAATCGGCCACATCCTGCACCAATCCCGCCCGCAAAATCGATGGATCAGGCTCACACACATAGGCACGCGGCGCAGCCATCGGTACATCCGGTTCAGCGCCCTGACGACGCCAATGATGCACCTGTCCGCCCTCAAACAGGGTCGCCTGTGTGCCGCCCCACCCTGCGCCGATCCACAGCACCGCCTCTTTCAATTCACCCGCGACAGACATAAATTCAAGTCCGCCGCCGTACTCGTGTAATTCGAGCCGATCCACGCCGGGCGACAATTTGACAGCTTTCAGATGAGCCTTCCATCCACGTATCAGCGAGAGTGGCGGCTCATACGCTTCGACGCCAAACAAGCGCCGCCCGCTGTCATCGCGCCGCGCCGGATCGTAAAAGAGACTATCCGCCTCATCGGGAAGGCCCTGAGTGACATCGCGGGCCTCAAAGCGTACCGCAAGATTCAGAATAGCGGCGTTGTAGCGAGCAAGGGCGAGGCGTACCTCATCAATCTCGAAGCCCGTCACCGTTTTGCTTGTCTCAGCCAGCGCAAAGGCATCTGTGCCAATGCCGCAGCACACATCCAGCGCCGTTGTACCCTGGGCCTGCTGTGCGCGGTAGCGGCGGATCAGCGGATCACTGGCCTGTTCCAGCGCATCAGCCGTAAACAGCATCTGCCCCGCCTGTGGTCCAAATTTGGGCAGCGCCTTATGCCGCAGACGCGCCATCAGCAGCGCCGCGCCCGCCTGCTCAGAGGTGGTGCGGCGGCGGAGCTGTGTCAGGAGCGTGAGCGTGTGTTTTTCCGCGATGTCCTGGGACGCCAATTCAGCGAGGAGCGCCGCACCCACATCAGAGGTCAAAAATTCGAGATCAGAGAGAGTCAGGGTCATAGGATCACATGTAGGAGCGACCCATGAGTCGCCCGAATAGGATATATTGATCGACTATTCATCCCCCACCTCGGCCAACTGCGGATCAATCGCCAAAAACTGGCGCGGCTGATCGCGGATGGCCTCAAGCGTGGGATTGAGCACAATCGGATGGACGGCAAACAGCGGCACGTCGCGGCGAAATTTGGCGACTTTGCTGATGCCGATGAGCCACGATTGCAGCACTGCCGCCTGCAAAAAGCCTACCGCTTTAGGCAAACTGGTAAAAGCCAGCATCGCCCGTGTGTCGCCCACCATGACCGCCTCCCAGATAACCACATCATCGGGCGTGATCTTCCAGGGCGGCTTGTTGGGCGTCTGGCGCACAGGCAGATAGATGAAGCGGCCTTTGAAGGTCTCCAGCGTCAGAGCATCCGCGTCCTGTCCGGCGGCGACCTGTACCCGCGCCAATGTATCAGCGGTGGTGTGCGGACGCTCCCCACGAATCAGGACGCCCTGCCCGTCAACGGCGGGTTCGATCAGCAGGCGGATATAGCCTGCCTGAGTCAAAATCTCGCCGTAGGCGGCATCAACCGCGCCTGCGGGCTGCACGATGATGAGCCGCCCGCCCGGACGCAGAATCAACAATGCCGCTGTCAGCCAGGCGGCATCCAGCGGCATATCAAACACAGTCACAGCATCCGTTTGGGATTGAGGAAACGACCAATCGCTCACCATCAGCGAGGCCGTTTGTATAACCAGATCAGGCCGCAGGGATGTGAGCAGCGCACGACACGCGCCGCCCACATCCACCACATGCAGCGCCGATGCGGACGGCGGCAGATGCCTGAGCAGTGCCATCACCCACGCCGCCCGTCCGATCATTAGTCGTCGTGATCCTCTTCGCCCGTCAGGTCAATCATATTGGGATCGTGATCGATCTCCATATCACCGCCGACCTCAACCGCCCCGGCTGCCAGCTCACCAATCACGGTGTCCGTCTTGGCGGCTTTCGGCGTTCTCTTGCTCGGCGCACGTTTTTTCACGGGTGCTTCAGGGGCTGCCTCGACAGGCTCAGCCGCATCATCCATCTCAATATCGATCACCGGGGCCGCCGCCACCGCCGCTTCTGCGACTTTCTTGGCAGGCTTGCCGCCGCTGTCAACCTTGAGCGCTCCCTGAATCAGCGCAATGAATTCTTCCCAATCCTCAGCGAAGAAATGCACCGTCACGGTATCAAGTTCGACGTGATAGACCTTTTCGTTATCGGGTTCATTCGACACCCAGATCACGAAACGTTCGGTCTCCACCAGCACTGAGGTGTCAACGGCCTCACTGTCATCGGCTTCGATGATAGGAAGCTGTGTGCGAACTTCAGGCGCGGGACGACGCGGTTTGTCTTCTTCAAAGCGCGACGGACGACGATCATCGTCACGGCGCATCGGGCGGTCATCATCACGACGCGGGCCGCGATCACTGCCAAACTGCGGACGGTCATCATCGCGGCGCGGCGGGCGGGGACGATCATCGTCACGGCGCGGCGGACGATCATCATCACGGCGCGGGCCGCGATCACTGCCAAACTGCGGGCGATCATTGCGCGGCGCACGATCCCCAAAGGGCGGGCGATCATCATCACGGCGCGGGGTACGCGGGCGGTCATCGTCACGGCGGGGCGGGCGATCATCATCACGGCGCGGGCCGCGATCACTGCCGAACTGCGGACGATCATTGTCACGACGCGGCGGACGATCCCCAAACGGCGGGCGGTCATCATCGCGGCGCGGCGGACGCGAATCATCATCGCGGCGCGGCGGACGCGAATCATCATCGCGGCGCGGCGGGCGGCTGTCATCGCTGCTGTAGCGGCGCGGCGGGCCATCGTTGCTGTCACGACGGGGCGGGCCATCGTTGCTGTCACGGCGCGGCGGACGGGCATCATCATCGCGGCGCGGCGGGCGGCTGTCGCTGCTGCTGTCACGGCGCGGCGGACGGGCATCGTCATCGCGGCGCGGCGGGCGGGCATCATCATCCCGCGGCTTGCGGGGTTTGTTTTCGTCATCCATCTATCAAAAATCCTCTCGGGTTAAACGCAAAACGCGCTGTACAGGTATCAATCCACTGTACAGCGCGTCCCCGTTTTGTACAACGTCACTTGGACGAGCTGTTGAATGGTGTTCAGGTCAAAGATACAGGTGGCACGCAGTTGCGCCCCACATACGAAGCGAATTTAGGAACGATCACCGCCGCGATAGCCACCGCCGCCGCTGCCGCCGCGATCACCACCACCGCCGCTGCCGCCACGATCACCACCGCCGGGACGACCACCGCGATCACCGCCGCCGGGACGACCACCGCCACCACCAGGACGACCACCGCGATCACCACCGCCGCCGCCGGAGCGTCCGCCGCGATCTTTCTCACGGGCTTCTTCCAGCGTCCAGCCTTCCAGCACAGCCTGACGGCTGAGGCGCACACGGCCTGTCGGATCGACATCCGTCACCATGATCATGATTTCATCGCCGACGTTGAATTCGTCAGCGACGTTCACGACCTTGTAATCGGCCAATTGCGACACATGCACGAGACCTTCTTTGCCCGCCATGAATTCGACAAAGGCTCCGTAGCTCTCGGTACGGGTAATTTTGCCCGTGTAGATCTGGCCGAGGACGGCTTCATCCGTCAGGCCGCGCACACGTTCCTGCGCCGCATACACGCTGGCCGCATCTGCGCCCGCGATGAAGACTGTGCCGTCTTCCTGGATATCGATTTTGACGCCTGTCGCATCCTGGATGCCGCGCACGTTCTTGCCGCCCGGCCCGATCAATGCACCGATTTTCTCGGAGTCGATCTTGACCGTCACCATGCGCGGCGCGGTGTCTTTCAGCTCAGGACGGGCCTGGGGCAGCACGCTCACGATGAGATCGAGGATCTGCAAACGGGCATCCAGCGCCTGCTTGAGCGCCTGACGCATGACATCATCCGTCACACCGCTGATCTTGATATCCATTTGCAAGGCGGTGATGCCGTTGCGCGTGCCTGCAACTTTGAAATCCATATCGCCGAGGTGATCTTCCAGGCCCTGAATATCGGTGAGGACGGCAATCTTGCCCGCCTCTGCAATCAGGCCCATCGCAATCCCGGCCACCGGGTGCTTGATCGGCACGCCGGCATCCATCAGCGCCAGGGTGCTGCCGCACACACTCGCCATCGACGTGCTGCCATTGGAACTCAGCACTTCGCTCACGAGACGGATGGTATAGGGGAAGGTCTTTTCGTCGGGGATCATCCGCAGCAGCGCATTTTCCGCCAGCGCTCCGTGACCAATTTCACGGCGTTTTGGCCCGCGCATCATGCCCGTTTCGCCCGTTGAATAGGGCGGAAAATTGTAGTGATGGATGTAGCGTTTGGCCGCTTCGGGATCATCCAGGCCATCCAGCATCTGCGAGTCACGCGGTGTGCCGAGAGTGGCGATGGTGAGCACCTGCGTCTGGCCGCGCTGGAACAGGCCGGAGCCATGCACACGCGGGATCAAGCCAACATCTGCCGACAGCGGACGAATGGTCACGGTGTCGCGGCCATCCGGACGAATGCCCTCATTCACGATACGCAGGCGCACGACTTCCTTGAGGACGTTATGAAGCGCCTCTTTGACCTGCTTGAGATTGACCCTATCCTCATCAGCGGCGTCGAGGTTTTTGGCCTCGTATTCCTTGACGATCTCTTTTTCGAGCGCGTCCAGGGCGTCCTTGCGATCATCGCGGGTGGTCATCTCGGACACGATCTGAGCGACAGCCGCACGCGAACGCGCTGTAACAGCCTCCTGGAGACCGTCTTTCATCAGCAGATGGGCGTAGTCGGATTTTTCTTTGCCAATATCGGCCCGCATCTGGTTCATCAGCTTGATGAGCGGCTGGATGCTGTCGTGCGCCAGCTTGAGCGCCTTGAGCATGGTTTCTTCATCGACTTCATCCGCGCCGCACTCGACCATATTGATGGCGTCGCCTGTGCCGGAGATGCGGAGATCGAGCTTGCTGGCTTCCATCTGGGTCGAGGTCGGGTTGACGACGAGTTCGCCATCAATCAGGCCGACGCGAACGCCTGCCACCGGGCCGTTCCAGGGAATATTCGAGATCATAATGGCCGCGCTTGCCGCCACAATGCCGAGCATATCGACGGGGTTTTCCTGGTCATGCGCCAGCGATGTAAGGATGATCTGCACTTCGTTGAGCATGTCTTCCGGGAACAGCGGGCGCAGGGTGCGATCAATCACGCGAGCACTGAGCACAGCGCGATCACTCGGACGCCCTTCGCGGCGCATAAAGCTGCCGGGGATGCGGCCTGCGGCGTAGAGGCGTTCTTCATATTCCACCGACAGCGGGAAGAAATCAATGCCATCACGCACGCGGGTGCTCATGGTGGCGCTGCATAGGAGCATGGTATCGCCCATACGGACGGTGACAGCCCCACCCGCCAATTGTGCCAGACGACCTGTCTCAATGATGAGGTCACGGCCACCGAGGGTCGCGGTATACGTTTTGCGGGTTTGAATCTCTTGTGATACTTGAGTCATAAAATGTCCTCTTTAAGGAAGCGAGGCATCCGACAGGGAGGTGCTGGCGCGTCAAAGCAGTTACACGAGCAACTGCACTGATGCCCCACAACCTGCCCGCTGGAGACTCGCAGATGGGCGGGAAACGCGGTGATGGCCCTGCCCGTGAGGACAGCCATCATAACCACGTCAGTATTGTACCGCGATTGGCGGTGGAGGAGAAATTAGCGGCGCAGGCCCAGGCGTTCAAGCAAACCACGATACACTTCGGGACTCTTGCTGCTAATATACTTCAGGTGGCGGCGGCGCTGTCCGACCAGTTTCAGCAAGCCGCGACGCGAGTGTTCGTCGTGCTTGTGGGTGCGGAGGTGATCCGTCAATTGGTTGATCCGTCGCGTCAGCAGCGCGATCTGGACCTCCGGTGAACCAGTGTCGCCTTCAAAGCGGGCGTATCCCTGGATGATAGGACTTTTTTCTTCTTTGGTTAAAGCCATAAAATGTTCGCCTGGGGACATCGGGTTTTAACCCGGTGGGGAAAGGCGTACTTCCTTTCTCATCGCTGTAGCCGTCTAGGTGCTTTCCCCGAAGGGAGGGAGCGATTTAAGTGACCTACGGCTCGCTCCCAAGCCGCACCCGTTTCCGGGGAAATGTTTTCCTCGACAAAGTTATGAGACGGTTTTGTGTGACGCGCACGGCGTTAGACCCTCACGCTGTTTAACGCGTCACCGCAGAGTTCGGAACTGGAAGGTCATCCCGAAGTGCCTATGTATTCGCCCCTAACGGAGGCTCTGACATCAAGCCTGAGTCTGGTCAACCTGAGCATTATTCATGCTCCCGGCTT
>DAOTUR010000082.1:0-6976 GCA_034436915.1 Anaerolineae bacterium | reverse complement strand
TGCGTCCCCCGCGGACAGCGCTTCTTGAGAAAGTTGTGCAAAGTGCGAAAGCCCGCTTTCTCATTGGAAACCTGAGTGTGTTGGGTGTCGCGGTCACGCCGCAGCGCAACGTCCAGGGTAGCTTTACTGACATCAATACCAATCCAGGCAGACATAGGGAGGAGCTCCTCGTTCTATCGGTCGTTGGTGGACAATGTTCTCAGCGCCAGCCTTGTGGATGCGACCTATAGGTCAGGATACCGTTCGGCGTCAGAGGACAGAGGGGCGACGGGCTTATCTACATCACCGAGTTTGTCTCGAAGGGGTTTGACCGCCTTCATGTCACCCTATCCACGATATGATCTTCATCATACCTGCTTTTATGATACAAGGGGTTTGGCGTGCCAAACCCCAGTCAGCGTCAAAATCAATCCAGAAGGCCCCTCATTTGAGGATGTTGAGCTGATCCGGCGTCCCACCCCATTCGTAGAAGGGCACAAACGGGAATGGTGGCTTCATCTGCTGCGAAAGCGCCCCCAGGCCAAACAGATCGCTGGTAAACCATGTCTTCTCCCACATCTCCAGCGTCTGCGGCGGCAGATCGGGATGAGCGGGCAGCGCCTGTGTCAGCGCCTCCTGAATCCATTGATGCGCGGGGCGTTTGGGCAGGCTGTCGAGGAAGGCTACCGTATCCAGCGTATAAGCGGCCTGTTCCGGGGCGGCCAGCGTGCGCGGGAGAAGCACCAGAATGGTGTCCGGTGTGGCATCGCGTCTAACAGGCGAAATGGGCGTCTGCAAAAGACTGCTCAGATCGCTTGAACGCTGCATCCAATCCTCACCTGTATAAACTCTCAGGCCGGGCATGGGCGGCTGTGTGACGGGATCAGCCAGCGTTCTGAGGGTCTCAAGCGGCGGCACAACCGATGCCAGCACCATATCACGCCATGAGGGGAGCATCTGAGGATCAGACGTCACAAATGGCTGTCTTGTGCCGCCCTGCCCTGGCGCAGCAGCCTGAGACAGGCTGTAGCGCCCCGCTGCATCCAGACCGGGCGCAGGCAGATTGTAGTTGGATTGCAACCACAGCGGCAGATTCGACAGGCCGTTGACGACCTTATCAAACGGTTGACGCGACTGCTGTGTCATCATGGTCAGGGCGTTGAGGCTGCGCGACCCTGTTGGCAGATACCGCGCTTTGACAGAATCGGCACTGAGTTGATCGTTGATATCAATCGAGGTCATGGCCTGCCGCAAGATGGATAAGCCTTCCGCATAAACAGGCGTGGTCTTGCGGGCCAGCGGCACCGTCTGGCGCGTCTCGCCATCGTAGACATTACCCAGGGCATCCGGCCCCTGCGGATCGCGCTGCATAAAACGGCCCAGGTCAGCATCGTAGGCGCGCCCCTGGAAGAAATACAGTCCTGATGCCGCATCCCACACCATCCCCTTTGGATCGGATTGGAGGCGGACGGTATCCGGCACAGCATGTTTTCCATTCAGCACACACGGATCAAACGTGTCATCGTTGCCAGGTGGCTGGAGGATGAGCGCCCGCCCCAAAAGATCGAACAGCCACAGGTCTTTGCGCGGATTGTCCCCGTCTTGATAGGTTTGCGCGATGCGTTGGCGGCCATCCGTGATGAGCCATGTCACAGCGCCCGCTGCATCCAGCGCGGCAAACGCAGGTTGATCGGCTGTTTGTAGATAGTACGTTTGTTTCGCCCCCTGCACGCCGAGGATACGACCTGTGCCGCCTTGATAGCTCAGGTTGATTGTGCCTATCGGGTCGGTCATCTGCGACAGGCGATCATAGGCATCATAGGTGTACGAGGCCGTAAAATCGCCTCGTTCGATGCGGGTGAGGCGGTTGGCGGCATCGTAATTAAAGGTGGCACAGGTCTTTGTGCCATCGGCCAGCGCTACCTGACTGAGATTGCCCTGTGAATCGTAGGTGTAGTCGAGTTGATAGCGCTCCTCGGCCTGGGGTGTCTGGGCGCGGAGCAGCGGCAGCGCCACCAACCCCAACAGCACCAACCCCAACAGCAGCCGTCCGCGCCGCCGCCGCAGCAGGAACAGCGGCAGCAACCAGATCATTGAGGCCGCCACATGCAGCGGGCGAATGATCAGGATCAATTCAGAGGCCAATTGGCTGTTGTCCTGATAGGTCAGCGTTTTGAGAACCTGTGTGCCATCCGCATATTGAAGCTGCTCGCCTATCCGCATCCCGGCAGTGTTATAGGTGATCGACTGTGTATACAGCACCTGCCGCCCGCCGGAGTCGGTCACGCGCATGGTCAGCGGGCGCTCATCATTGTCATAGCCGCGCACAATGATATAGCCGTCGTTGCGCCCCGGTAGCGAGGCGATATTCTGGCGCTGGATCAGCCCTGAAGAGGTAACATTGTAGAAGACCGTGAAATCGCCCGCGCCCAGATAGGTTTGATTTTGGGTCTGTTTCCGCAGGTTAATATCACTTGTGATAGTGGTGGTCTGAGGCTTCTTCTGGTTCCACTGGAGGTTAATAGCGGGTTCACGCGGATCATAGATGTAATCGAGTTTGATTACATTATCGCCATTGAAATTCAAGCCGCTCAGGAAGCCGTGTGGATCGAGGGTGTATTCAATGCGATTGCCCGCCGCATCCTGCACCGCATACAGACTGTTGTCATCGCTGTACAGCAGGCTGAACGTCTGGCCGCCGCTACTGTAGCCCGTCACGCGGCCTGTATCATCATAGACAAAGGCAATGTTACCTGCCTTTGCCAACTGCGTCAGCGAGCGATATTGATAATCATAGGTCTGGATGCGGGTGTCCAGGCGTTCCAGCAAATCAAGCGTGTTATAGCTGAAGCGTTCGGCCCCAATCGCAATCAAGCGGCCTTTTTCATCGTATTCATACGGCACATCGGTTGTAGAAGCTCCGCTTGGAAAGCTGCGGCGCACCAGCCGATCCAGCGTATCGTAGCCATAGCTTTCCAGGACACCGCTGCCATCTGTCAAATCGGTCTGTTGGGCGCAGGCAGCATAATCGCCCGTAAAATCGGTGCGTGTGCGGCAGATGCCGAGCAAGTGATCCCGCGCATCGTAACCAAACAGCAGCTTGACGCCTGTCGCGCTCGTCAGGCTGATCAGGCGTTGGGCCGTGTCGTAGGCATAGCTGTAGGTGCGTCCGCTGGCCGTCTGATAGGTGATCAGATTGTCGGCGTCGTCATAGGCAAAGGTGCGCGTGTTGCCATCCTCATCAGTGACGCGAATCGGACGATGATCGGCATCATAGATAAAGCCCAGGTGCGTCGTCCAGAACGGAATATTATTGGCGCGGCACGCCTCCCAGGTGGGATACTCGGCTTTGGAGCACACGTCGCTGATGATATCGACCAGAAGCCCATCGGCATTGAAGATGTACTGAGTGCGCTGACCATAGCCTAACAGGGTGATCGTCGGCGTCGTATTGGATTGTGAACTGCCCGGCGACAGACTATAGCTCTGCCGCCCAATCCCAGGCCGATTCACATCGAGCGTGACGCTGCTCAAGCTGGCGGGTGTGTAGGTATAGGTTGAGGTCGTTTCATTGATCGTCTCGCTGAGGGCGCGGGACAGCGCATCATAATGGGTGAGTGTTTTCAGCCCAAATGGATCGCTCAATGTGACATCGGGCGTCCCCGCCTGCCATGCAAGGTCCCAGCGCAGCGATCCGGCGGCAATCTGACTCAAACGGGCCAGCGGATCATAAGCAAAGGTCACATCGCCCACACGAGTTAACTCGCCAGAGGGCGCAAAGGTGAGATTTTGCGTCCAGGTCGTATCACCCTGCGCCTCGCTCACGGCCCAGCTATTGGCTGCGTCATGCCCCACCGTCAGATGCTGCGGCTCATCGGCATTCACATTGAACAGCCAATCGGTCAGGCGGCCCGCGCTGTCAT
Source organism: Anaerolineae bacterium (assembly GCA_034436915.1). Taxonomy (GTDB): domain Bacteria; phylum Chloroflexota; class Anaerolineae; order Aggregatilineales; family Phototrophicaceae; genus JALHOR01. Next base: position 3,074 of record DAOTUR010000082.1, on the reverse strand, counting down.
AGTGAATCTCGTGTGTGCGATAGGTATCCCGCTGAGCATCCGGCACGACCACCAGCGGATCATCAATGCGCCACAGCAGACCCGTTCCATCGAAACGATAGCGCGTGATATCATTCAGCGGGTTGGTGTAAATCAGGCTGTTGCTGGCATCGTCCCACTGGAAGCGATGTTGATTTCCGGTGGGATCAATCACGGCGGTTGGGCGCGTGGGATTGGTGGCGTCGTCATACAGGAAAGTCGTGGCATTGCCCACAGGCGACACAATGGTCGAAAGCTGGCCCGTCGGCGTGTAGGTATAGCTGAGGGCATCAGCAGTGTTGGCGTTCAACTGGCTGATGACCTGTTCCGTTTCGTTGTAGTTATACAGGTAGCCGCGTCCGAGGCCATCGGTGATGGACGTCAGATGATTGGCGTCGTTATAGACGAAAGTGAACGATGTCTCAGGCTGATCGGCCACCGTGACCGATGTCAGCCGCCCCAATGCATCATAGGTGTAATCGTAGGTCGTCCCCGCCTCATCCAGCCACTGGATCAGATCACCCGCCGCGTTATAGCGCATCAGCCACGAGAACGCCTGCCCGGATGCGCCCGTCATCTGGCCTTCTACCACCCACTGCTGCGCCACTGTATCAGCAAAATAGCTGAATGTCCGCGTGCCGGAAATGTCCCGATATTCCACCAGACGATTGTGCATATCCACGATGACAGCGGCCTGCACATTGGTACTATCACAGGTGATCGCTGCTGTTCCAGGCGGGCCGTAGAGCGTGCGGTGCAGCCCGCCCGCCTGCGGACAGTACGCCATCGGCGTGCTGGTATTCGCGCCATCCACCACGCCCAGGGGCCGCCCCAGGAAATCATAGCTGAATTGAAGCTGCGGCGTATTTGAGGCATTGACACGGTAGCGGCTGGTGAGATCAATCGGGGCCAGTGTCAGCAAAACATTTTGTGGCAGCGCCCCCTGCCCCCAGTTCCATACCACCTGTTGCAGTGTGACAGTGCGATTGCCGACGCTGCTGTCGAGCGCACGAATGCGCGTGCTCACCCCCTGATCGTAGGTCAGCGTCCAGCGTTCCGCGCCGCGCTCCAACCCGATCAACTGCCAGCGGCTGTCAAAGCGGAACGAATTGACATTGACGGCAGCAATCCCGCTCAGTTTTTCATACTGCGTGATGCGTAAGCCATAATCTTTTCCGCTGTCGGCGGTGCTGTAATCGTAATACGAACGGCGCTGCGTCTCATCGAAGGTTTCGCGCAGACGGCCCAACGCATCGTAGGTGTAAAAGCGCTGTGTGCCTGCGGCATCCGTCACCGCTGTGCGCGTCCCGCGAATCGTGACAGTGCTCGTATCGGGCACGAGGCCCGTCATATCTAGGGTCTCCTGCGGCTCATAGGTATAGGTGGTGCGGAGCGGGCGGCTGTCTGCGCCCTCGCCCAACCAGCGGGCCTCTTCTGTCAGGCGGCCCAGCAGATCGTAGGCATAGGTGTCACGACGTAGCGTCGCAGCAGCATCGCGCAAACTCGATTCGAGCAGCCGACCCCGCGCATCATAGCGGCGCACGGTTGTCGCCCCAATCGGATCAGTCAGGGTGACATCCATTCCCGCAGCCTCAAGAACGCTGTAAGCCAGCGTGTACGCGCCTATCAGCGAATCGCTGATGCCTGTGAGCCGCCCCAAGCCATCCCAGGTATAGGTGATAGTGTAGGCGGTGTCGGCAGCTTCGCCCGCATGTCGCTCGACGCTTTTTGTCATCAGGCCCAGGGCGTTATAGCTGTACTCCCACACGACGCCATCATTCTCACGCTGCTTGCTCTCCAGCACAACGGGCGCGTTGAGGCTCCACACATAGCGGTAGGTCGCCCCAGTTTGATCCGTCATGCGCGTGACGAGGCGGCGATCATCGTATTCATAGCTGATCGATGAGCCATCGGCAAATGTGATCAATTGGGCGAGAAAATCTTCCGGGCGGGTGCGCGTGTCCGTCGGATCACCTGCGACAAATTTGACATTCAACTGCGGCAGACCCTGGACATCGCATGAAATACAGGACAGCTTGCCCGTCGGCGTGTAGTTGAAATCGACGGCCAGTCGCCCCTCGCCTGAGCCGCGTGTATCGAACTGTTTGAGAAAGCCTTTTTCCCAGGTGTAGGTCTGCGGAATCGCTTCGTAAGCGTTTGTGTCCGCCAATGGACTGGTCTCGCTCGTCAGCACAAAGGTCGTTTTGTTCGCACCCTGCCAGCTTCGATCCTGGCGGGCACGACGCAGGGAATCGGGCAGGCGGGTATAGGCGTATGTGCGCGTATGGCCCAATTCATCCGTCACCGTCACCTGCCGTTCGCCCTCAGCCTCCACATACGACAGGCTGCGCCACAGCAGCGTCTCGGAGCCATTGGCGAGAGTGACGCTCTTAAGATCGCCGTTTTCGCTGTAGGTATAGGTGGTATGCGGCGAGAGCGGCGCATAAGCGTCTGTCTGATCGGTCAGATGGCCCGCCTCATCGTAGCCATACGTCGCCAGTTGACCATCGCTGTAGAGCACCTGCGTGAGACGATCCGCGTCATACACATACAGCGTCTCAAAACAGTTGTTTTTGGGGTCGCAGTCCGCTAAAGCCGACGGTTCACCACTGGTCATATCGCGCAGTACGCTGCGAATAATCTGATGATCGGCGTTGTAATAGAGTTCGATGCGGCGCGGCGCTGTGCCTTCCCCGCTTGTATCGGTGATGATGACGGGCGTTGAAGAACCAAGACTGCCCGGCCCACCGAGAGTGGTACGCGGATACGCAATCTCGATCATACGACCCGCCAGCGGATAGCCATAGCGCAGCAGACGCCCTGCGCGATCAAATTGATAGATCAGTCCATCATCCTGGCGTAGTTCCCAGGGCGAACGCAGGCCCGCCCGCGTGAGCACCCATCCGGGCATGGTGAGGGCGCGGTATTCCTCTGGTGCGCCGAGGACTCGCGGTGTGCCAGTGTCGTAGGGGACAAACGGATGCTGCGATCCTGTCGCGCTGATGAACGTCAGCAGGCCACGAGGGGCATAGCGCACATCCAGCGCCATGCGATAG
>DAOTUR010000081.1:0-4005 GCA_034436915.1 Anaerolineae bacterium | reverse complement strand
CGTAATCATTCATGTATCCGTGAGAATTGTGGGTTTGTAGGGGCACGATGTATCGTGCCCTGGTGATTTGTAGGGAATTTGGCGTGGGCGCGATGCATCGCGCCCCTACAAGGGCCTTTGTCGTATGGATAGGGGAATGATTACCTATCCTCACATCCCTGAAATCACCCAACCCTATCCCCCTATTTGATTTCAGAAACGAAGGATGATAGATCATGCTGCTGAGGGACGAGGTGTCTGGCGTGAGGGAAGAAGATTACCCGCGTGTTGTTGAGGTGTGGGAAGCGTCTGTGCGGGCCACACATCACTTTGTCGCAGAGTCGGACATTGAGATTTTCAGGGCGATGGTGCGCGGTGTCCTGCCGCATATCACATTGGCCTGTATGCGAAGCGAGGATGGGGCCGTGGTTGGCTTTACGGCGGTGGCTGATGGCAAGGTCGAGATGCTGTTCATCCATCCCGATTATCGAGGTCAGGGGGTTGGTCGTCGTTTGCTGAGCTATGCCATCGATACGCTTGATGCAACGGGCCTGGATGTGAACGAGCAGAATGAGCAGGCGCTCGGCTTTTATCTGCACATGAGATTCGAAGTGGTGGGGCGCTCTGAGCTTGATGGAACGGGTAAGCCCTATCCTCTGCTGCATATGAGGCTCATCGCCTGAATATCGGTATCGTTTTGTCCATTGATCGTTCTCTCATACGAATCCCCGCAACCTTTCCGCTGTTTGTGCGTCTTCTCTTAGAGAACACTGATTCAGAAGGGCAAACGGTGGTTGCCTCAAACGAAAAAAGTGTGCTACTGTAAAACAAACGTCCACACGCAGTTGAGGTCGCAACGATGTTTCCTTACCGTGTCGCTGGCAAGCATGACTTCCGCGCCTATGGCACATTTACCCTCATCGTGGTAATGATCCTGGCGTTCCTCTGGGAAATCAATTTCGCGGTGCGTGCGGGCCAGCCAATGGAACACTATTTTCCATTCTATGCGCTGGTTCCGTGTCAGGTGCTGACGCAAGGGCTGGATCAAACGCTGCTGGATGGTGTGCGAAGCCTGTTCATGCACGTCAGCCTGACGCAGCTTCTCACCAATCTCGTCTTTCTGTGGATTTTCGGCCCGGCGGTTGAGTCCTATTTTGGGCATCGGCGCTTTGTGGCCTTCTTCTTCATCGTCGGTTTTGGCGGCTGGTTTGCAGCGGCCTTGTTCCAGCGCGGCGCAGGCATGTGTGAGCCGCTGGTGGGGCCATCGAGCGCCATTCCCGGCATTATGGCGGCCTTCCTCGTGCTGTATCCGGCCCGTCGTATTGAAACCTTTATTCCCGTGATGGCCCGCAAATTCGATTTTCCGGCGCTGTTCTTCGTCATCGGCTATTTTGCGCTGTCGATGTTCGTCATCGAAAAAGGGCCGCTGTCGGGCGAGATTGTGTCGTTCTGGGATGAGGGCGGCGGCTTCATCACCGGGTTGCTGATCATCTTCGCCGCGACCATGCTCAAGCCACCGCCGCCCGTCAATGCCTTTGAACATTTAGATCGCTAGAGGGGGCCCGCCATGATCTTTCCTGTTGGCACAATCGGACGGCGCAAATTCCGCGCTTATATGACCTTCGCCATCATCATCGTGAACATACTGTTCGCGCTGTTAGAATTGGCGGTCTTTGCACGCGGTGAGAGCGCTGTCTACAGCTTCTTCGGCTCCTTCGCGCTGGCCTCGTGTCGCATCGGGGTTGAATCACCGCTGATGACGCTGCAAAAAGCCCTCACCACCATGTTCCTGCATGGCGGGGCGCTGCATCTGCTGTTCAATATGATGTTCCTGTGGGTGTTTGGACCGCGTGTGGAAGAATTCTTCGGCCACAAACGCTTCCTCGTCATATATCTGATCGTGGGGCTGCTGGCAAGCATGGCGCATGTGCTGTTTGGCGGCGTCGTCTGCTACACCAACATACCCTTCGGTGGTGATATCATGATCGGGGCCAGCGGTGCGATTGCAGGCGTGATGGGAGCCTATCTGTTTCTCTATCCTGGCTCAAAAATACGGACGTTTGTTGTTTTCATCTTCCCAAGAAAAGGGGGAGTCGACTTCTTCCGCATTTTCGCTATTCCCGCGTTCATCTATCTGGTGTTCTGGGTGGCGATGGATATTCTCAATGTCTTGCAGTCGTCCGTCTCGAATGTGGCGCATTGGGCGCACATCGGCGGTTTCTTTGCGGGCGTCGGCCTGATGTTCATCGTGACGATGTTCGTGCCAGCCCCGGCGGGCAATCCGCTGGAACATCTGGATTCATGACCCCTTCCTGGCCCTCCCCACGCTGTGGAGAGGGATTGAGGGTGAGGTTGCCCCTCCTTGCGAAGCGGGGAGGGGCCAGGGGTGGGGTATTAAACGACAATTCTTGAAAGGACGCCCTCTTTATGATCCCTCTTGGTGTGGTGGGAAAAACCAAATTTAAGCCCTACATCGTCTATGCCTTGATCTTCATCAATGTCGTGGTCTACCTGTGGGAAGTCTACGTCAAGGCGCAAGGCACATCGGCCTTCACCAATATGCTGCGGGCGTATGCGCTCAATGTCTGCTCGGTGGGCATCGAGCCGTTGCCTGCTGTCACGATTGACAGCTTCCGCAGTATGTTCTTACACGGCGACGAGATGCATCTGTTTGGCAATATGCTGTTTTTGTATGTCTTCGGCTCCCGCGTGGAAGAGTATTTTGGGCGCGCACGCTTTCTCGTCCTGTATATCGTGCTGGGCTTTCTCGCCACTGCCGGGCATATCTTCTTCAGCGGCGTGCTGACCTCTTGCACCCCCAATTCCCAATCGCTCGTCATCGGGGCCAGCGGCGCGATTGCGGGCGTGATGGGCGCGTTTTTGTTCCTGTATCCGGGGGCGCGTGTTCGCACGCTGGTCGGCATGTTCAAGCCGTTCTTCTGGGAATTTCGCATCCCGGCGGTGCTGTTCCTGGGCTACTGGTTTGTGCTGGATTTCCTCAAGGGCATCGGCTGGATGAGTTCGTTCGGTGTGGCGCATTGGGCGCACCTGGGCGGCTTCATCGCGGGCGTAGGCGCGTCCTTCCTGGCGACCCTGTTCCTTGCGCCGCCGCAGGTTGACCCGTTCGATTATCTGGACGAGTAGAATTCTATAGAATGCAGCGTGCTATAACGCCACAACGATGAATAAAGATATTTGGGTCGGTCTGTAGGGACAAGGCCCGCCTTGTCCGAACATGTGGACACGGCAGGCCTTGTCCCTACAACCATACGATCATTGTGGTGGAGTACGACATAGATACCTTCTATAGATTTTTGTGAGCCTGAAAATTTTGATGCAATCTCCCTCCCTACGAAGTGGGGAGGGCCGAGGAGGGGTAGATACAGCCTGACGTTTTGCTCCTCCTCGCCCCTTGTGGCAGAGGATGTCAGGTGGTGAGGGGTCTTTATCGCCCCAATGAGCGCATCAAAAGGCCCTGTGTCACCTCAAGCAGATGAGGAAGCTGATACGGCTTGAAGAGATAGGCATTCGCTCCGCGCTGATAGGCCCGCTGCGTCACATCGCGGCTGTTGTCGGCGCTGAGGAACATCACAGGCAGGAAATAGGTGTCGGGATCGCTGCGGAGTTGAGAGAGCAGGTCGAGGCCGTTGAGGTTTGCGCCGTGTTTCCACATGTCAGTAATGATCAGCGAAACGGATTTCGTGCGGGCGACATGAATGACATCCAGCGGGTCGGGCAGGCTGAGAGTCGCCAGACCAAAACGCTTGAACACAATTTCGAGGATTTGTAAACTGAGCGCATCATCGTCGCACAGCACAATGGGCGCAGTCTGCGTGTAGCGTTGGAGGCGTAGCTCGGTGTGGAGAAGTGTCATTGTCATAGCGCGTATCCCGCTGATTCTACTGATATTACCGAAAAAGCGCCGTAAAGCCCCTGCCTTCAGGCAGGGGGATATAAGGCGTAGGAGCACAAACCACTTTTTCTGATAGACGCGTCTATGAGATGGGGCATCATCTCATACTGTCT
>DAOTUR010000080.1:0-1716 GCA_034436915.1 Anaerolineae bacterium | reverse complement strand
GTCAAAGGCGCGCACCGTATTCGCCGCCGAATCAATATAGTACATGGTTGAATTGTCGAGGCTCCAGACAATGCCATTGGCGATGCCAATGTCACCCAGCATTTTGTGTACAGAAAAGTCAGGATCGAGACGATAGAGGCTGCCTTGGGTGAGTTGTTCATCATAGGCCATTGTGCCTGCCCAGAAACGACCGGCTGGGTCACACTTGCCATCGTTAAAGCGATTGTCAGCTAAATGGCTTTCCGGGTCAGCAAGCATGGTCAGTTGTTGCGTAGCCAGGACAAAGGCCGCAAAACCGTCATAGAGCGCCAACATCAGCCCACCCGACGCGCGTGGCACCACCGTTCCGACATGCTGACCCACGTCATACCCACGGTTTTCACCCGTCGCCGGATCAAATTCATAAACCATGCTCGACATGATGTCAACCCAGTAGAGCACACTCTTCTCCTCGTCCCAGATTGGCCCTTCCCCTACCAGCGCATGGGCATCTACCAGTAACTTCACCGCGTTGCTCATCTTTGTCCCCTCCTTGTTCATTTTGTGATTAGGAGAATAAGAGATTGAGAGATTGAGAGATTACGACAATCTCTCAATCTCTCAATCTCTTACCCCTCATCCTGCCCGAATCGCCGCCAGCACATCATCTGCATGACCCTGGAAATTAACATTTTTCCAAAGCTGTTCCACTCGTCCATCCGCGCCCACCAGTACAGTGCTGCGGAAGACACCCATAAATTTCTTGCCCTCGCGTTCACGTTCGCCCCAGAAGCCGATTTGCTCCAGGACGACATGACCTATATCGGCCAGCAAGGGAAAGTTTAGTAGATGTTTCTCAGCAAAGGCGTGATGGGAGGTAACGTCATCGGGGCTAATCCCGTAGACGGCAACATTCAGCGCTTCAAATTGAGGAATTCGATCACGGAATTCCGTTGCTTCAACTGTTCAGCCATAGGTGTCATCTTTGGGATAGGCAAAGAGTACATAACGCTGTCCAAGCAGCTTTTCTGGTGAAATTTCCCCTGCCTTGTCCGATGGCAGGGTGAAATTGGGCATGGGTTGGCCGACTTCTACCATAGTGCGTCTCCTTTGTTTGATGATAATAGGACTGACGCAGCGCCAGACCTGTCAGGTTTCCAAAAACCTGACAGGTCTCTGGTAACGACCAATTCGTGCGTAAGCCCTGAAATAAGGGGAATGGGGAAAAGTCAATTGCATACAGAGCGATTATACCAAGTAAACTCCACAAGGGAAAAAGCGAAATTTGTTGGTTGACGGAACCAACGGATTGGTACACGATCTTGAGACGATCTATAACCAACATTCATAAACGGAGCATACTCATCGTGACTCGCACCATCACCATCACCCGCATCACCGTCACCAGTTACCAGCATGAAATCGTTGATATGGCGCTGGAAGAAAAGCTGGGCTTTGATGTCGTCTACCAGCCGGGCAGCCGCCTGCCCATGAACGGCAGCATTCTCACAATTGAAACGAGCGCCGGGGTTAGCGGCCAAACCCCGGGCAGCATTGATGAGCGCACCGCCCGCTATCTGTTGGGGCGCAACCCTATGCAGCGCGAGATTATCTGGCACGATCTCAAGCGTGCCCGACGCAGCGCCGATGGCACACCGCCTGGCGCCGTGGATATTGCGCTGTGGGACATTGCCGGCAAACTTTTTGGAACACCCATCTACGAAATGCTGGGCGGCT
>DAOTUR010000079.1:0-4185 GCA_034436915.1 Anaerolineae bacterium | reverse complement strand
AAGGCCCTCGTAGGGGCGCGATGTATCGCGCCCTGATTGATTTATAGGGGATTTGGCTTGGGCAGGATGCATCCTGCCCCTACGAACCTAAAATTCACATGGAGAGGTGAATGATTACTTTTCACATTATAACACAGGTTCGCAACGGGTCACAGCGCTTTTGTAGGGGCACGATGCATCGTGCCCCTACGCCAATCCCACCTCAAATGGAAATAGCATCAACCGATCAGATAACACAGCCTCACCGGCATTCTTTTTGAAATGAACCATACAGTTGCGTATGTTTCAGACACATGTTCTACCACCAGCCTTAAATATTGGGTAATGTTGTCAAAAGCATTCCCATATTGCTAGAGGTGAGACGATGTATCCTGATGATCGTGTGCTGGTCGGGGTGGTAGATCGTAAGCGTGATCTCGATCATGCGCGAGATGATCACTGGTATCGCATCCCCCAGGTGAAGGTTCCACGCGGTGTGTATGCCGAATACATTGGCCTCTTTTTGAGCAGCAGTGCGGCCCGCGCCTATGGGCAAAGCGGGATTTACTACTTTGGCGAACGGCGCGGCCTCGAATTGGTGCGGCGTATTGATTTGCTACCCCAGGAGCCGAATCATCAACGCGCTCAGGATATCTATTACAAAGTCCAGCTTGGCGATCTGGAACGGCGGCCCCTGCCCATCACCAATCCCACCGGACGTCCGATCACCTTCATCTATACGACATGGGATCGCTTTGCGCGGGCGCAGCACGTCGCGGATTTGTACAGCAAGAGCGATTATTATGTGGATCGCATCTATCATGCCCTGCGCGATGCCCGTGTTCGCCCAGAGCGCATCTGGGAGGCCGAGCGCGAGACAGGTCTGACGCCGCAGGTTCGCATCCTGTGTGAGAGGGGCGTGGTCATCGCGTCACCCCTGGCGGGCGAGGATGTGGATGTGCTCCTCGATGATCGCGTGGCGGATGATGAGATTTTGCGCCAGATCAAGATGCGGATTCAAAGCAAGGGCGGCCTGCTCACGGTGCGCGTGCCACGCTCATAGTCCTATTTTGATATGAATTTATTGACCCAACAAAACACCAAAGGACATCTTTTTCATGGCACTTTTGATCACCAATGCCACTGTTATCACAGGCGGCAATACGCCTCACATCATGCCGCATACGGCGTTGTTGATTGAGGGGACGATGATCGCTGCGATTGGCCCGACAGCCGAGCTTGAAGCGTCGCATCCGCATGTGGATCGCCTGAATGCACACGGACAGTTGGCGATGCCCGGCATGATCTGTGCTCATACGCATTTCTATGGGGCCTATGCGCGGGGCATGGCGATTCCCGGTGCGCCCGCCGAGAACTTTCCGCAGATTTTGCAGCGCCTGTGGTGGCCGCTGGATAAGGCGCTCGATGCCGATGCCGTGCGCCTGAGTGCTTTGGTGTCGCTGGTCGATGCGGTCAAGCATGGCACAACCACGCTGATTGATCATCATGCCAGCCCGAACGCGCTTGCAGGCAGCCTTGATATCATCGCTCATGCTGTCGATCAGGCCGGGCTGCGGGCGGTCTTGTGCTACGAGGTGACGGATCGGGATGGTATGGATAAGATGCACGCGGGCATTGCGGAGAATGTGCGCTTTATGCAGGCATCACAGGCCCATGCGCGGATTCGCGGCACGTTTGGCCTGCACGCCAGCCTGACGCTCAATGATGAGGCGCTCACGGCCTGCCATGATGCGCTGCCACAGGGAGCCGGGGTACATGTGCATGTAGCCGAGCATGAGGCCGACGAAGAGGACAGCCTGCGCCGCAGCGGGATGCGTGTTGTGCAGCGCCTTGATCAATTTGGCCTGTGGAATGGTAACAGTATCGCGGCACACTGCGTCCATGTGGATGAGGCAGAACGTGCTCTCTTGAAAGAGCGCGGCGTCTGGATCACGCATCAGCCGCGCTCGAATATGAACAATGCAGTGGGTGCGATGGATTGGGATGGCTTTCTGGCTGAGGGGCAAAAATTGTGCTTGGGCAACGATGGCTTCAGCAATACCATGTGGGCGGATTGGAAGACCGCCTATTTGCTCCATAAGCAGGCGCATCGTGATCCGCGCAAAGCCAATGGGTCGGATGTCTACCGCGTGGCGATGGTCAACAATGCCCGTCTGATTGAGCGCTTCTTCAGCGATCAGCCTATTGGGACGCTTGAGGTCGGGGCGCAGGCCGATATCATCCTGGTGGATTATCAGCCGTTTACGCCGCTGACAGCGGACAATCTGCCCTGGCACATCATTTTTGGCTTCGAGGCATCGATGGTGACAATGACGATGGTGGCGGGCAATCTGCTGATGCGAGATCGCCAACTGCTGACACTGGATGAGCGGGCAATTATGGCTGAGGCTCTGGCGCTTGCCCCTCGCGTATGGGAGAATTATAGGCGTTTCGCTCAGGCCGCTTTGTCATCATAAAAGACTGACAACTGACGATCATCAGGACGTTTGAGCGTCCTTTTCATTAAATGTGTAATCGGGGAGAGATTCTGTTGACAAATACAAATGATTCGATCATTCAAACAATTGCGGTGCTCGGTGGCACAGGCAAAGAAGGCTCGGCCCTGGCAAAGCGCTGGGCGCTCAATGGCTACCGCGTGATCATTGGATCGCGTGAGGTCGAAAAAGCCAAGACCGCCGTCGTGGAGATGAATGCCGAGTTGGGCGGCGATTATCTTACGGGCATGTCCAACGAAGACGCTGCTGCCGCCGCGCATATCGTCGTGGCGAGTGTGCCGTACAGTGCTCATCGTGCGACCCTGGAAGGCTTGAAGCAGCATTTTGAGGGCAAAATTCTTGTCGATCTGACGGTGCCGCTCCAACCGCCCGCTGTCCGCACCGTGCATGTGCCGGAGGGCAAATCGGCCTGCCTGGAAGCACAGGCGTTTCTGGGGGCGGGCGTCAAAGTTGTGGCGGCCTTCCAGAATGTGAGCGCGGAAAAACTCAAAGACCCGGATGTCTATGTTGACTGCGACGTGCTGGTATGCAGCGATCATGCTGATGCCAAAGACGATGTGATTGCGCTGGTTAAGGCGGCGGGGATGCGCGGCATCGATGCCGGGCCGCTGGCAAATGCAGTCGCGGCGGAGTCGCTGACGCCTGTTCTGTTGTATATCAACAAAAAGTACGGCGTTAAAGGCTCTGGTCTGCGGATTACGGGACTGGAATAGCCGTGACACCCACCTTTACGGCCACAGCGCTGCCCGGCATCCCGCTCGTGCGGCCCGGCGATGATCTGAGCCGCTTGATCCTCGACGGTCTTGAGCGCGTCGGCTTGACGCTGCAAGCGCGTGATGTGCTGGTGATCTCGTCTAAGATCGTCTCCAAATCGGAGGGGCGTTTTGTGACCTTGAGCATGATACAGCCTTCGCCCGAAGCGCAGCAACTGGCGCAGGAGACGAACAAAGACCCTCGTGTGGTGGAGCTGGTGCTGCAAGAGAGCCGTAAAGTCTCGCGCAAAGGCAAACATGTTCTGGTCACGGAGCATCGACTGGGCTTCGTCTCGGCCAATGCGGGCATCGATCAATCGAATGTCGATGAGACTCAGACCAACGTCCTGCTGCTGCCGCTCGATCCTGATGACTCAGCCCAACACCTGCGCGATACACTGCACACACACAGCGGAGCAGACACGGCCATTATCATCAGCGATACACATGGTCGTCCGTTTCGCGTCGGCAATGTGGGCGTAGCGATTGGCGTGGCGGGAATGCTGGCGGTGGCGGATTTGCGCGGTCAGATGGATTTATTCGGGCGGCGGCTGGAGATTACCATACAGGGCTATGCGGATCTGGTGGCGTCGGCGGCCCATTTGCTGTGCGGCGAAGCGAGCGAAGGGCGGCCTGTGATTCACATACGCGGGCTGGATTATCCTGTCGGCGAAGGCCACGCCACCGACCTGAACCGTCCCGCTGAGAACGATTTGTATCGTTAATGCGATTTTATTCTTCAAACGTGACCCGTTGGAATGTGTCTCTTTCATAGCATGTCCCAACCCAAACCCTCTTCCCATCTTATGGAGGAGATTTTAAGTAACTACTCAGGCTGGTTTTTAGGCATCACTTCATCCTTTGTTAACTCTTGTGCTTGATTATCTGGTCAATAATTTAGGTCAATGGAAAACATGGAGAGATATTTATTATTTAAT
>DAOTUR010000078.1:0-2433 GCA_034436915.1 Anaerolineae bacterium | reverse complement strand
TTATGTGTGAACGACACGGTTGGCTCCCAAGCCGCCTGTTTAATCGTTCACCGCAGAGTTCGGAACTGGTGAGGCATTCCGAAGTGCCTATCTATTCGTCTCTAACGGAGCCTTTTCAGACCAAGTCTGGTAAGCATTGGGGCTAAAAGCCCCTCCCTTTAGGGATGGGGATGCTTACCGTCAAAGGACGTTAAAGCGTTCCTTAAAAGCTTGATCGTCTGTGAGCACGATCCGAAAATTACGCTTCAGTGGCAGGTAAGTGGCCGCGCCGTTGTTCATAACCGAACAGCACGAGGAACGCAAGTGACAGCACCAGAATGAACACTCCCACTACGGTAATCCCTGTGGCAACATTGTCCCATCCATAGGCGGAGAGCAGGGTGCCTCTCAGGGTACTTCCCGTCAACATCGTATTGCGGAGATTTGTGACATCGGTTAACTTCTTTTGCGCGTCATCAATCGCCGTCTGATCGCCCGCTGTCGTGGCTGTCGCCAACGCTGCTTTCAATTCGCGCTGGACACCGCCCAATGTGGCGTAGGATGCATCGGGATAGCCTGCCCCCTCGGCGGACTCCTTCAAGTGCAGTCCAATGTAGCCTGCGTAAACTTGGGCCTGGTTGCCCGTCGAGAGCACTTGCCCACCATTCTCAACCATACCAGGCAACGCCCGTTCCGGATCGGCAAGCTTATCTGCTGGCGTAAAAGTGATTTGTTGAGCTGCCAGTTCGCTGCGAATATTACTCTGGACGAACTGTCCCATTGCTAAAGCTGCTCCCCCCACGACAAGAGCGCCAAAGGCGAGTACGAGCCAGAGTAGCAAGACGCGAGACCACATTGCTGCCGAGAGACGATAGTTCAAGTACTTCATGATATGACTCCTGTCGGTTATATAGTCGACTTAAAAGACCTGTGATATTTCAGTAACAGCCTTCGCCTAATGAACGATTCAGGTGAGGTGATTTGGCTGAAACTCCAGTGGTCTTTTCTGCAAACATTTGAAATTACTTCTACATTATCGTTTGGAAAGAGGGTGAGGCTATAGTGCGATATGTCATGTTTATTGAGACGAATGTCATATCATAAAGCGATATTTTTATTAAGAGACATAACATTTTCTATACATGGAATTTGGCGTGGGCGCGATGCATCGCGCCCCTACAAGGGCCTTCGTCGCATGGAGAGCTGAATAATTGTAATCATTCACCTATCCGTGAGAATCGTGGGTTTGTAGGGGCAGGATGCATCCTGCCCTGGTGATTTGTAGGGAATTTGGCGTGGGCGCGATGCATCGCGCCCCTACAAGGGCCTTCGTCGCACGGAGAGCTGAATAATTACTACTTTCAAGTCTCAAAGGGTCAAATCGGCTCAATTTTCAACAACTGAGATTTGATATGCCATCGCCCTACCCTTCATGATGATTTCTGTGAGTGTCTGGCGACGATGAGTTAGCGCTGGATTGTCACGATGCGATCATGGCCCGCGTAATCATAGATGATCTCGACGGATTGGGGCGCAAACAGCGACTCGGCCAGCGCCTGCACCGCCACGCCCTGGCCTGATCCAATCTCAAGCAGGATCATCGCGTGCGGCGTACACACAGCGGGGACGCGCCGCAGCAGCGTGTCAATCAGGCGCAAGCCGTCCGATCCGCCATCCAGCGCTAATGTCGGCTCATAGCGGCTGACCTTGAGCGTGGGAACCTCATCAGCGGGGATGTAGGGCAGATTGGCGCACAGCAAATCAACGCGCACGTCGGCCTCAATCAGCGGATCAGCCAGCGACCCGTGATAAAACGTGATGCTGACGCCATACCGCGCCGCATTCTGGCGGGCGATCACCAGGGCATCCGCGCTGATATCGACAGCATGGACGAGGGCCTGCGGCAGATGGGCCGCCAGCGTCACCGGGATAATGCCGCTGCCTGTGCCAATATCGGCAATCGTGAGCGCAGGATGTTGTTTGGCAAACGCCAGCGCCGCCTCAATCAGGTGCTCCGTCTCCGGGCGCGGGATCAACACCGCAGGCGATACGATAAATTCGCGCCCATAAAAGCCGACTTCGCCCAGGAGATAGGCAACAGGTTCGCCCAGGCCCAGACGCTGGGCATACGCCTCAATCTGCGCGATCTGCTCCGGTGTCAATTCGCGTTCGAGATAGGCGTAGAGGTGTGAGGCGTCTACCTGGAGCACGCGCATGAGCAGCCATTGGGCCTCCAGGCGCGATCCATCGGCGTCGTGGCTGTGGCGGCGCAGCAGAGCAAGAGCATCACGGATGGTCATCGAATCAGCGCGGGATACCCCTGCCTTTAGGCATAGGGAGGGAGAGCGCCTTGTCCTTTCTGGTAGGTATAGCCGTCAGAGTGGTGAAGTGTCTTGAGATGTTTGTGCGATGCCGTGACTTTGCCTGCCGCTGTCACAATATCAAAGCGTCCTG
>DAOTUR010000077.1:0-6720 GCA_034436915.1 Anaerolineae bacterium | reverse complement strand
TGCGATTTAAAAGCCATTCTTTATAACGATCTCCGGGTCTGCACGAAATATGAGCCAGAACTAGGAAGATAGTAAACAGGACACATGTCCCATTTCTGGCGTATCCTGTAGATACCCCTTTATCGAGGGCTTGCAGTTGGGTCACATCAAGTGGCTCGTTCATGGCCTCAATTTATATCAGATCTTGGTTTTTCTGCCACTTTTGCCTGCCTGAGTAGAAACGATCGAGGATTTACAAACAGCATAAAAGTATCTTTAAGTTTCTTACACTCTCATGCTGTTGAGATATATTTGCAGGTTGCTGAATTGATATAAGTACGCAGCTCATCGCATTATGCTTCCATAATGATTGGGAATGCCTCAGCAGATGGAGGATAAACATATCCTATAGCCAATACCTTCGCCAAAATCCAGAGTACCTGGAAAAGCAGGGTTTTCGCCAAAATTTGGCACTTTGTGACCTTTTATAAACCAAGTTTTGGGGTCAAATTTACTTCAAAAAGTCAGATTTGGCTGTGTTTTCAAAATTGGCGAAGGTATTGATAGCTTATTCTCTTTTTACTGTCTAAAAGAGAATAAGCTATAGGATATGTTTATTCCTATACATCTTAATTCATCGGTATTTCTCTGGTAACTGGTTCAATTGCTCAATAGGATTCCACTTCTCAGGTCGTTTGCTAGATCGAAACCATAGATATCCACCGTCAATCCAGTACTGCCTCTCTATACAAACCAATTCAAGATCGACTTCAAAGTCGTCATATTGAATGCCACAGCAAAAACAAATCCGTCCCGCAAGAAAACGAATATCATCTTCTTGATCCAAACTACACACATAGCAATACTGGCCGTCTACAGGAATCCTTGTCATCTTCTCTTCTCACCACATATTAAAACGTAGGAAGTGATCCAGAGGATTGACACCTGATGTCAATGATCTACCAACCCCTGGACGGTACATTGTTAAGACCTCAACAGCTTTATTCATCAGTACCAATGTGTTACTTCGAGGATTATATAACAAAATCTCTCCAGAATTGGGACCCACACGTGCAAGCGTACCCGCAGGAGGATTATTGATAAAATCGTAAGCTCCTTTCGCGTAATCAGCCTCACTAGTGGGCCATGTGTCGTGGATAATGGCATTCTTTGATCTCAATTTGAACTCGAAACCCGGAAAATGAATGCCGCACATCATGCCACATGGCCCACTAGTGTATCCAAATTGCACAAACTCTGCTCCATGTTTTGCCCAATGATCTGTTAGATTTTGAGCACCAGTAGATCTTAGACTACCTGACTTAGGACGCGTTTAAAAATAAAGTCGCAGAATGGAGATGAGACGACCCATTCTAGAACTCTGCGGACTTGTTTTCAAACGCGTCCTTAGTAAAGCTATCCGCCCATTTCTGGGCTGTAGTATTGATGGGAGGATTTTGTTCAAGCTGAACGACAACCCCATCAGTTTACATTAGGCTTTTCCAAAGAAATAGCTGTTCCCATTCAGAGAGGGGCAATACGAACAAACCATTTTTGGATCGTCGTCCGTAATTATCTTGTGGCTTGTCCTTTTATTCTAACATCGTCTTGGTCTCTGTTTTAATCTGGAAAAGCCTTACTGGTTTGTTTCTTACCTGGACTTTGCACATGACACGTTTGGATTAATCTACTTCGGTGAGCACGAACTCTCAAAACCTATCAGACTTTTCTCACATCACTGGAATTTCAACAGATGCGAAAAATACGGCTTATGTTTTGAACTCAATACGAACGGATCGGAGCGAGTTCTATTGAGATGTGCAAAGTCCAGCTTAGTATTCATGTAAAATGGGTGGCGATCACGGCAACCAGGCAACATTGACTTTATAATTCGATCTTTCTCATCGTGATAAAAGGAACCGTGATGCAGCGCCTGTTTATAGTTGCTATGGGTCTGGTGATTTTTCTTGTTATCACCTACGGAGGTTTTCGCTTCCTTCGCTGGTGGCCTTATCAGGGGAGACGGTGGCTGATTTTGCTCTTCGTCGTGATACTGGCACTTCCGATGAGCTACGCGGGGTATCGCGTCATCCGCTGGTGGCGTTACAGCGGCGGTGACATCACAAGCCTGATCGGTGAGGGAGAGTCTCCGAGCAACACCCTGATCGCCCAATGGCTGAGTAATCCGACACATCGAGCCGCCTCCATAACACGCCCAGAGGATGTGTGTCCCGATGCGCCGTTCATCCTGCCTTCAATAGGCTATATTGGGCTGCTGTGGCGCGATTCGGCTCCCCCCTACACTCCCTCGCGGCGGCATACGGGCCTTGATATTTTTGGCGATGGCGCGGTTGGCACAGTCCCCATTGTCGCGGTGTATGACGGCTGGCTGACGCGGCAGAGCGAGTGGAAGAGCACGCTCATCATTCGTCATCGTGACCCGCTGCAATCGGGGCGCACCATCTGGAGCTACTATACGCATATGGCGGATGTGACAGGCACGCAGACCTATATCAGCGATGCCTTCCCGCCAGGAATATCGGAGAGGTTTGTCAAGCAGGGGACGCGGCTCGGCTATCAGGGCTTGTATGCGGGCAGTGGCCCGGCGATTGCGATGCATGTGCATCTGAGCCTTGTGCGCGATGATGGCACTGGAAAATTCCTGAATGAGGCCGTGCTGGAGAACACGATTGATCCCTCGCCCTATTTTGAGTTGGCCTTGAATATCGATCAGAAACCCTCGCGCCCAATCCGCTGCCATAGATGAGAGAATACTATAGTCGCCTATCCCGTTCTGGCACATCTGTGCATATACTGTCATTAGAATGATCTTTGAAAGGATTTTGTCATGACGCCAACGATTATTGCGCTCATCACGGTGCTTGTGGGATTGGGCATCTGCTTCGCGGGCTATCGGCTGTTCCGTGTGTTTCTGACATTCTTTGGCTTCATTCTCGGTTTCACCGCAACGTTTGTCATCGCCACAGGCCGCTCTGCGATTGATTGGAACAACGTGCCTGTGCTGGTGGTGGCGGTGATTGTGGGGATTGTGGTGGCGCTGTTTGCGTGGCTGTTGTACCGCTTTGGCGTGGCAATTGCCGGCTTTATCCTGGGTGCATCAGTGGCGTATGTGCTGATTCAAGCGCTTGGGATTACGGGCATCGCGGAAACGCTGGTCTTGCTGGTGTGCGTTGTTCTGGGCGCGGCACTGGCCTTCGCGGTGACGGATCTGATCGTGATGCTCAGTACCGCCTTGAGCGGGGCCAATCTCGTCATCTCCGGCATCACGGTGCTGCTGCCAACGCTGATTACAGGGCCGCTGGTGTTGATTGCGACGCTTATATTGGCCGTCCTGGGCTTTGTGACACAGTGGCAAATGGGCGGACGCCGCAAACGGATCGTGATTTAGGGTTTGGAGAGCAAGGCTGCCTGATACGCGCATGGTTGCTGCTATATCTGCCCGCCCAGGCAGCTTGTGCCTCCCAGAAATCTCCTGGTGACGATTTCTTTGTCCTATGTGCTGACGGCGCTCTGTACGTTGCTGATTCCCGTCGGTTTGCTGCTCTATGCGCTGTATAACGCGGTACATTTTGGCGAGGCGAATGCCTTTAGCAAGGCGCAGGCGGCCTAGGGACGAACGGGCTTCTTTACGCCCAATCTCTTTTAGGGAGTACCAAGCCCCGTAAACGGGTCTCATGGCGAGGGAGCAAGCGCGTTTGTAGCCCCATTCATGGGGCTTTGTGGCTGTAGGCGGACGGTTTTAGCCTCCGACAACGCGGCGAGCAATGTCCTTAAAAGATGAATTGTCTTAAGTTGGTGCATATGGGGACATGGCCTGCCGTGTCCCACAACCACATCGTTTATGCCTCATGATCCGTGTGAGATGGTACGATCCGAAATCGCCTGTCACTTATCGATATCCCGTCGTTCTTTCGTCTTTCTCCCGCATTTGTTGACTATAATAAGAATGTTTTCAAACTTAATTTAAACGGGAGTCACAGCGATGTCTGAAGCGCATGTCAGTGTACGGGGAATGCCCGATAATGCCTCTGTTACAGAAGTCAATGTCCGCGCTGGGGCGGCGCGGGCGCAGACCCAGCTCTTCAAAACGCCTGTTGGCACAGCGGATCTGCTTCTGCTTGAAGTCGCCGCCGATACCGCAGGTGACAATCTCAATGGCAAGGTCTATCAGTGGTTCAAGGTGCGCTTTGGCGATGGGCGCGAGGGCTGGATGCGCGATGATCTGCTCTTCCTCGAAGGCGACGCGACAGGCTGGGGCTATCCGCCGCTGACAGAAAAAACCTGGGCTTTTCTACTCACGCGCACTGTCGGCGGCACGCCTGCCGCTGCGCCCACCACCACGACTGTGCCGCTCAATCCCGTGATCACGACAAGCCCGGTCCTGTCCACGCCTGCCGCGACGGTTGTCGTCGTCTCATCGCCCACTGTCATGCCAACGCCAACTGTTGCGCCGACGACACCCGTTGTCACGGTGTCATCGCCAACAGTGCTGCCCACACCGACTGTTGCGCCGACAACGCCCGCTGTGACAACAGCTCCGGTTGTGACCGTCTCATCGCCCGCTGTTTTGCCCACGCCCGCCGTGACAATGACGCCGATGCAGCATACGGCCACGCCCGCTGCTGCGCCCGCCGTGACACAAAGCGCCTCGCCGAGCGATCCAGCGGAAATGACTCGTATTCGCCGCCTGGCGTTCCTGATTACAGGCACGTTTGAAGGGCGCGGCTATTCGGCCTACAACAATTATGATGCGGGCATCGTCAGCTATGGCATTATTCAGTTTACGCTGGCAGCGGGGTCGCTCGTGACTGTCATCAATCGCTACCTGGAACGCTCACAAACGGAGTCGGCCAACAAGCTGCGCGGCTATCAGGCGGCGGTCAACAATCGTGACCCTCTGCTGCGGGACAATATGGGCTTCAAAGCGGCGCTGCTGGAGGCCGCGAATGATCCCACCATGCAGGCGGTGCAGGATCAAGTGGCGACAGAAGGCTTCTGGAAGCAGGTCGTCGATGGCTATATCACGCCGCGCCAGATGGTGCTGCCCTACAGCTACGCGCTGCTGTTCGATATGGGCGTCAATTTTGGCGTCAATCACGGTTTTGTCCGTATGGCTGAGGAGCAGTTGGGTGTGCCGACGCGCTCAGTGGTCGGCACAAATGGCGTGACGGAGCAGGCGCTCATCACCCGTGTCGCCGAACTGCGGAAACAGTCGCATGATCGGCAGGCTGATCGTGATCATCTGCCCGGCCTCAAGGCACGCGGCGATTTCTGGATGGGGCTGATCGCGGCCAAAGATTGGTCTTTGCATGGCGACGCCAGCGCCATCATCACGGTGAAGTCACGCCGCATCGATACCCGCAATCCCGCGTAATATCGCCTCAGTTTGCAGCTCATCGCGTGGGGCATGTTATCATGCTCCTTGTTTATTGGTACATTTCGCAAAGGCTTTGTTATGACAGAACGCAGCACGATTTTCCAGGCACTTCGCCAGCAGCCCCAGGTGGATGTTTTGATTATTGGCGGCGGGGTGAACGGGGTGGGCACGTTCCGCGATCTGGCGCTCCAGGGCGTGCGTGTGCTGCTGGTGGAGAAGGGCGATTTTTGCGGCGGGGCCAGCGCCGCCTCATCGCATATGCTGCATGGGGGCATTCGCTATCTCGAAAATGGCGAATTCCGCCTTGTGCGCGAGGCCCTGCATGAGCGCAACCGTCTGCTGCAAAATGCACCGCATTACGCCAAACCCCTGCCCACCGCCATCCCGATCTTTCGCTGGTGGAGCGGCCTGCTGAATGCGCCGCTCAAATTCCTGAATCTGCTCAACAAGCCTTCTGAACGCGGCGGGGTCGTCATCAAATTAGGCTTGATGATGTACGATGCCTTCACCGGGCGGCAGCAAACCATGCCGTTTCACCGCCTCATCGGGCGGGATGAATCGCTGACAAAATATCCCAATCTGAACCGCGATATCGTCTGTACAGCGGAATACTACGATGCCTGGATGCCGTATCCTGAACGGCTATGCCTGGAAATGATCCTCGATGCTGAGGCCGCTTCACAACATGCCTATGCCCTCAATTATGCGCCTATGGTGGGTGGCAGCGGTAGCACAGTGGTCATCCGTGATGTGATTGGTGGCGGAGAGATCACGGTCACACCGCGTGTCGTCATCAATGCGGCAGGCCCCTGGATCGATTTCGTCAATGGCACGATTCAGCGCAGCACACGCATGATCGGCGGCACAAAAGGCTCGCATCTCATCCTCGATCACCCTGAACTGCTGGCGGCGACCAACGGACACGAAATTTTCTTTGAGAATGCCGATGGTCGTATTGTGTTGATCTGTCCCTACCTGGATCGTGTGATGGTCGGCACAACCGACATTCGCATCGATGATCCCGATCAAGCGCTCTGCACCGAGGATGAAATTGATTATATGCTGACGCTGGTCAAGCGGGTGTTCCCGACGATTATGGTCAGCCGATCCCAGATTGTCTTCACATTTTGCGGGGTGCGCCCGCTGCCCGCCACCGATGCCAGCCGCACTGGGTCGATCAGCCGTGATCACAGCATCGAGACGTTAGACGCCACGTCTGAGCGGCCCTATCCCGTTCATGCGCTGGTGGGCGGCAAATGGACGACCTTCCGCGCCTTCAGTGAGCAGGCTGCCGACACAGTGCTCAAGACATTGGACGTGCGGCGGCAGACGGGTACGGAAGC
>DAOTUR010000076.1:0-3373 GCA_034436915.1 Anaerolineae bacterium | reverse complement strand
CAAGACGATAACGGTATCTCAAAACCCATGCCAGAGATTATAGCACTCACTCACTGTTTGACCCCATACCTGTCCAAGACAACACTGCGGCAGCTGCGGGTGCTGATCCTCGCACTGCTATGCATCTCAGGCCGAGTGACGACGTTGGGATTGTCGCGCTGGGCCGAGCGCGGCGGCAGCCATCGCACGTTACAGCGCTGGTTTCAGACCCCGATTGACTGGGGTCAGCTGTTGTGGATCGTGGTGAAAGAGCATCTGGTGACGGGCAAGGGTGTGTATCTGCTGGCCGGGGATGAAGTCGTGGTGAGCAAAGCCGGCAAGAAGACGCATGGCTTGGGACGGTTTTATTCGAGTTTGGCCCAGCGGCCGATCTCGGGCCTATCGTTTCTGGTGTTGTCAGTGATTGATGTGTCGCAGCGGCGCTCGTATCCGGTGTGTGTCGAACAACGTCTGCCCGTCGTGCTGACAAAAGCGGCCACTCCCAGCACCCCGAAGCGCGGACCGGGCCGACCCAAAGGCAGTGTCAATTATGCCAAAGCCGCGCCCGCGCTGACGCCGGAATTGGCGCTGTTGGCGTCGATGCTGCGGCGGGTGCTGGTCTGGATCAGCCCGTTGCGCGTCGAGCATGTGGTGTTGGATGGCTTCTTTGGCACCTCAACCGCGACCGCGATGGTGCGCGACAGCGGTCTGCACCTGATTTCCAAGCTGCGCTCCAACACCGCCCTGTATTGGCCTTACAGCGGCCCCAAACCCCAACGCGGCCCAACCCCGCGCTATGGCGATAAACTCAAACTCGATCAACTGCCCGACAGCGCCTGCATCCAGACCGTCATTACAGACACCATCACCACCCGCACCTATCACGTTCAGGTCTGGCACAAGGAGTTTGCCGAGCTGTTGAATGTCGTCATCCTCGTCAAAACCAATGCCAAAACGCACAAAGCCGCACCTGTTATTTTGTTTAGCACCGATTTGCGCCTGTCCGCCGACCAAATCCGCGACTATTACAGCCTGCGCTTTCAGATTGAGTTCAATTTCCGCGATGCCAAACAGTCTTGGGGTCTGGAAGACTATATGAACGTGTCTGCCGCCGCTGTGACCAATGCCGTTCATCTGTCCTTCCTCATGGTCAACCTGTCGGCGGCGCTGTTGCCTGCCTATCGCCAGCAGCAGCCTGAGTTCAGTGTCCTTGACCTCAAACTTCACTATAGAACCCGCCGTTACGTGGCCGAAACCCTTCACTCTTTGCCTACACCCCCACCGCCAGATGTGCTGTCGCGCTTGTGGCGGCGACTTTCCTCTTTAGGCAGCCTCCGCTCCTCGTCTCGCTTTCAAGATGCGGCATAATTGGCGAAGGTATTGACTTATTGAACTCCAATTTACTCGTTGCAGACGGCAAAATCAGCGGGGTGATCGATTGGCAGTGTTCATTGTACGGCGATTCTTTGTACGATGTGGCCTGGTTTATTTTCTATGCGCCCTGGTATCCCCAATTTGCAGCGGTGCAGATGAGTCAAAAGCTCATAGCGCATTTTGAATCCACGACAACGAACGACTCACATCTGAACGAGAGATTGCTTTGCTATCAACTCCACATTGGCCTTGACTCGATTCGCTACAATGCTTTCAAAAAAGATTGGAAAGCCGCGCAAGACGTGGCTGATTACACGTTGAAGATTGCGCATTTACGGTAGACTCTTATTGATCGTGACGACATCAAATCCCAGGGCATTGATGTTGATGTCGTCATAAAGGTACCCAATTCGATCGTACTTTCTTCACTCAGCCCTCGGTACTTTGCCCTACACCGCAGGGTGCAAAAACACCGTCTGGAACAGCATGAACGCGCCCGCTCCAAGTACCAGCACCAGCCCGATCACAATGAAATACGTGGCGATTGTGACCAACTTGCCCAGCGTCCGCATCATGATTCGCAGCGTGATGAAACCCGCCGCGCCGGCTGCAATCACGAAGGGAATCGTCCACCACGGCCACTCGTTTTGCAGGATATACACCCACACGAACCACACTACAAAGCCAATCACACCACCGATGATGCCATCGACCCAGAACCCACGATTCGGCTGGCGCAGCAGGTAAACCATAATGAACGACAGCAGCCCTGCCATAAAGACCGTGTTGCCCAAAATTTCCCCGATGATCGTGCAGAGATCGGGATTCTGGTTGCCCACCAGCGCCGTTAATCCAGCGAAGAAACTCGCTGCCATGATCTGCGCAATACCTTCCGGGAACTTGCCTCGTGCGCCAGAATACAAAGCCCGCAGCAGCGCTGCGACAGGCAGCGCGTACTGTCCACCAAGCTGGACAAGTTCCGCCATTGTTTGCTGGTTGATGAGTTCGTTCATCGTATTGAGCCTTTAGCCGTCGTTTTTACCCTCTATAAGCTTACAGCCTCAAGGTGCTTCTCGCTTTAGCAAGCCGTTAATGGCCGACGGATTCGGATTCCCGGTCTAGTACTACAGCCCGCTTAGGTTTTATGGTGGAGGACTCGCGCTTGAAAATCAGCGGGAGTATATCTTGAAGAGGCACGTTTGAGAGAGAGATAAAACCAACCAATCGTATCTGCGGCTGTAGTAACCAATGGTGCAAGTTGAAATCGTCATGATAAAGCCCAACAATAGAGGTACGAAACGCTATTGAGTGGGAGGATCATCATGACGACTGAAGACATTATCATTCAAATCTTTTGGGCTGTCGATCAGGCGATGTTACAGGTGCGGAAAGTGCCCCAAGCCAAGCTGTATCCGAGTGAAGTGGTGACGATTGGCATCCTGTTTGCGCTCAAAGGCGGCCACTTTCGGGCCTTCTGCCGCTGTCTGAAGCGCGATTACGCCGCCGTGTTTGGCGGATTACCGGATCGCACGACGCTGTTACGGCAACTGCGGGCGCAGCAGTTGCAGGTCGATGGCCTGTTAGCCGACGCGAGTGTGTTGAATGTCATCGACACCTTCCCGATCGAACTCCTATTTCCCATTCGTGCGGGACGAACCAAGCGACAGATCGGCACGAAGAACCGCGATAAGGGCCGTTGGTCGATGGGGGTGAAGATGTGCTGGATCCTCAACCGCCTCGGCCAAGTGGTCGGATGGCATTGGTTGCCGATGAACCAACCCGATCAGGACTTCCTGCCGTTGGCCAACTTGATCAAGGAAGAGGCGGTGGTCTTGGCGGATATGGGCTTTCGCTGCAAGGGTGGCGTGCCGATCAACCTCAAACTGTGTCTCAAGGGCACCTGGAATGATCGCATGATGATTGAAACGACCTTCTCGCTGCTGACAGTGGTGTGTCAGGCCAAGAAGATGTTCCATCGCACCGCCGCTCATCTCGAAGCCCGCCTCGCCTACACAGCGGC
>DAOTUR010000075.1:0-1711 GCA_034436915.1 Anaerolineae bacterium | reverse complement strand
TTTTTGAGCTTCTCTTTGGTCTTGGCCTTGCGACTTTTTTCGTCAGAGGTCAAAAGCTGGAGGGTGCTGTTTTTGTCCAGGCCCGTCACATCCATCGCCAGGCCCATGTAGTAGGTATCGAGGCGCAGATTGGGGTTGATCTTGAAGGCTTTCGCCATACTTTTGATGGCTTCATCTTTTTCGTCCGGGCCAGACAGATCCAAAGCGCGATCCATCATGCCTCTGGCCTGCTGCTGCTTGCCTTCGGAGACGGTCACCGATTGATACTCTGCTTCACTCTCAGCGGGTTCGTCAACTTCATCAACAGTAGAGTTGACAACCGGGGCAGGCGCGGCAACGCTGCCCGACTCCTGCTGCTTCTTGATAAAACGCCCGGCCTGGATCGCCAGGTCTTTGATTTCGGGATCAGTCTCCTGCTTGTAAATCATCCCGATATAGCGTAAAGCCTCCTGCCCGCCTACCTGGGCCAGCATCTTAACGGCTTTTTTGCGGTCTTGCGGGTTGGCACTCTCCATCAACTGGAGGATTTTTGAGTCCATTTTTCACCCTGAAGAGTTCTAATAATGCCGTGTGTCCTGTAATTCTAACACAGCGCACGCACTCATACGGTTAGGGAATCTCAACAATGCTTGTTTCACCGAAAAAACGATCTGTGATGAGGGGTATTAAATCTCAGTTTTGGATAGCGCTGATTTTACCCCTCACCACCTGGCTATCTTCTCCCACAAGGGGCGAGGAGGGGAGAGGGGTTGGGGTGAGGGTGAAAGACACTTCGTCCTGCCTATTTCTCTGTCGTGACATCCTGCGGAGCATGATACAGCCACCAGAAATCCTGCGCGGGGTAAACATCTTGCAGGCTGGCATCCCATTGGAAGGGCGCTGATTTCACCAGCGCCCGCAGCCGCCCATCGATATCACGGCGCTTGGTGTCGATCTCGGCGCTGGCAACATTCAACGCCTGCATCTCCGTCAGAACCTCCTGCACGATGGTACGGCGCATGGCCTCCGTCGGGTAATTGGCGCGGGCGCTGCGCGGGGCATCGCTGGCCTCTTTGAGATAGGTGCGGAGGTTATCTAGGCGCGAATTGGCCTCTTTCGCCAGCTTGCCCTCATAATGCACGCGCCATTCTTTGCGAACATGCTGAAATGTCGCGTCAACAGCGCTCAACTGGGCGCTCTGGGCCGCCGTGAGCGTGTCGCGGTGGGCGCTGAGTCGGCGCAAGCGCAGCAGCAGTGCGCCAGTCGTCAGGGCCGGACTATCGCCGCTGCCAAAGAAGCCGCCGCTCGTATGCCCATAGAGTTCTGTGCCGCGCACATATTCATCCAGGCCCTCGGCCATTTTCTGGGCTTCATTCAGGTCTTTATCGATGCTGTATGCCATACATCACCTCAGTATCTTATGAGATTATGCCTCTAGTATGACACATCCACAGGAGTCAGATACCCCACGCCTAAAGGCGGGGGCTTGCAGTTATGGCGGGATTGAAGCCCAAAACACACACCGCGTATGGCGGAATGACCGCCGCCCAGCGTCCGATGTTGACCGCCGCGTTCGTTGTTTGTTCCGCTAACTGTTGCCCGGTCGGATGCCCGGTGTCTTGAGCGGCCTTTAACACCTCATCTAGGCTTTCCTGATTTTACGTGTGGCAAGACTTCGCCACACACCCTCTCTCAGTCCTTTGTTAAGGTGCTAAGAGCATTCTAACACATC
>DAOTUR010000074.1:0-7841 GCA_034436915.1 Anaerolineae bacterium | reverse complement strand
ACTCTCAAAACCTATCAGCCTTTTCTTCCATCCGCTGACTTTAATGCCAGTTACTCGGTAACACCGGACAACATGGCAAAAAATCACCCTAAAAAAGCATCTGAACGGGTGAAACCGTCCGTCTCGGTCTAAAAAAGGGCCAAAGTCCAGGGGGCACGATGTATCGTACCCTGGTGATTTGTAGGGAATTTGGCGTGGGCGCGATGCATCGCGCCCCGACGCCAATCCCACCTCAAATTGAAATGGGATCGACACAACCACGCTGTTCTGCGCCCTATAATGGGTGTGAAATCACGAGGTCTCAGGCGCTCTACTGAAGATCAGAGGGATTGTCCTGGCCGAACGACTCAGGGGGCTTGACGGTGAACATATAGCCCACGCCGCGCTCTGTCCGAATGTAGTGCGGGTGATGCGAGTCGCTCTCCAGCTTGCGGCGCAGACGGTGCATATGGACGCGCAGCGTATCCTCGCCCACATCTTCCGACGGCCACACGCGGGCGATCAACATGCGATTCTCGACCACGCGCCCGGCATTGCGGAGCAGCACATGCAGCAGGATCGACTCGGTGGGGGTGAGGCCCGTCGCTTTTTTATTCAGCACCAGGCGGTTGTGCGCGAAATCGATTTCCAGATTCTCATCAATCCGCACAATTGGCTCACTGGCATAATCGAGACTCGGCATCCGATCCAGCACCACCTGCACGCGGGCTTCGAGTTCACGCAGTTCAAACGGCTTGACGATAAAATCTTCGGCGTATTTTTTGAGACCCTGAACAATCGTATCGGTATCGCTGCTTGAGGTGACGAAGATAATCGGCACATCGGCCATCGCTTTCAGGCGGCTGGCGACTTCAAAGCCATGCATACTGGGCAGACCCAGATCGAGCAGAGCGATGTGGGGCAGGCCGCGCTGACGCACATGGTCGAGTCCTTCAGGCGCATCTGCAAACGCCGATACCTCATAGCCATGCTTGGTGAGGAAATCGACGATCAGTTGGCTGACGGTCTCTTCGTCTTCGATCAACAAAACACGAGACTTTTTCTTCGACACGGTTGACCTTTCTGATTCATCCATTGCAATGGATATTTATAAAAATTGATCTAACGATATGACATTTTACCACAACCTGTAACAAATATACACCCCCTGTAATATTGAGACAAGACAAATTCTGGCCTACAAATTGGTTCAAAGAGAATTCTCACCTGCCTGTAAGAGGTTGGTTTTGGATTTGTGATGTTGCGTGTGGGGGAAGAGGCCCATATGATAATCAATCATGCTGATTGATTCGTGTAGTTTTTCAGCTATCCATGAGAAAAATCCTTTGTAGGGGCGCAGCGTGCTGCGCCCAATCATGCCAGATATACCTATCAAGGGCGCAGCGTGCTGCGCCCCGACGCCAATCTCAACTTACATTAAAATGATATCGGCGGCACCACGTTATGACCTACCAACCAGAAAGAGATTGCTATGCCCTCTATCCCCCAGATCGTGCGCCGTCGCCACAACCGCAAGCAGCGCCGCCATCATGCCACTGTACGGACACGCATCTGGGGCGCGGGGATTGCGCTGGCGCTGGCGCTGCTGGTGCTGCTGCCTGTGGGCGGTGTGATGGGCGTCTCGGCGGTGCTGTATGGACAGGCGGCCTCACGGCTGGTCAGTCCATCACAAACCATCTATACCGATCCGATTATTGGCACAACGGAGTTGTATGATCGCAGCGGGCAAACGCTTCTGTTCAGCGTCAGTGATCCGCTGGGCAATGATCGGGCGATTGTGCCGCTCAAGGAGCTGCCGACGAGCATTATCCAATCCACATTGATGATGGAAGATGCTCATTTTTTGCAGGCGGGCCACTTCCAACTGACGAACACGCTGAATGCGCTGTGGAACTATATGCTCGGCGTTATGCCGCCGCATGATGGCTCGCTCACGGCGCGGTTGGTGCGTGGCACGCTGCTGCCTCATGCCCGCGCCAGCGGCCTGGATGAGGCGCTGCTGGAACTCGTGCTCACGGCGGAGGTCAATCGGCGCTATACGCCCGAAGCCATCTTAGAATGGTATCTCAACACCGCCTATTATGGGCGCGATGCCTATGGCATCGAAGCCGCCGCACAGATTTATCTCAACACGAGTGCCCGCGAACTCACCTGGGATGAGGCCGCGCTGCTGGCGGCGATTCCCTCCGCGCCGCAGTTCAATCCCTTCACCAACGATGCGGCAGCGCGGGGACGCCAGAGCGATCTGCTGCGGCTGATGTTGAATCAGGGCGTCCTGATGCAGGCCGATTACGAAATTGCCGCTGCTCGTGTCACGCCGCTGCGCCGCGATCTGGCACAAGCGCCGCTGGTTGCGCCAGATTTCTCACTGTATGCGCGGGCGCAGACCGAAGATATTTTGAACGGTCTGGGCCTGGATGGGGCGCGGCTCGTGTCGCGGGGCGGCCTGCATATCACCACCTCGCTTGATCTCGATTTGTATGCTGAGGGCGACTGCCTGCTGCGGGCGCATCTGGCGCAGCTCAATGGGCAATCGACGGATAACACCCTGACGCTGAGCGGTACGCCCTGCAAAGCCATTCCCTATCTGCTGCCCACCCGCGTAGGCGACCCGTCGTCGCTGCCCAATACCGGATCGCTGCTGCTGTTGGATGCCCAGACAGGCGAGATTCTGGCGCTTGTCGGCGATGTGACGGCTGTCGATAAAGCACCGGGGGCAACGCTGTATCCATTTGTGTATTTTGAGGGCTTCCGCTCCGGCTCGTACACGCCCGCGACGATGGTGCTGGATATCCCGCAGTCGTTCCCAGGCGCGGCAGAAGGCTTGATCTATTCGCCGCAGAACAATGATCGCCAGTATCGCGGCCCGCTCAATCTGCGCGATGCTTTCGCGGGCGGCCTGTCTGCGCCTGCCGTGAGCGTGGCCGATACGCAGGGCTTGAATCGTGTGCTGTACGCCGCGCATCGTATTGGCCTGAACAGCCTGGACGAGACGAGTACCGATCTGTCGCTGCTGGAAAAGGGCGGCGCGGTCTCTGTGCTCGATATGACCTATGCCTACAGCGTCTTCGCGGCGCAGGGCAGCATGATCGGCGTGGATGCGCCCTCGCTGACGCGCAACTATCGCACGCGCAATCCCGTCGCTGTCCTGAAAATCGAGGATGCAGCGGGCAAGGTGCTGTGGGAGTATGATGCCAATCGGCAGGCATTGAGCCGCACGAGCATCTTTGGCGCTGATCTGGCGTATCTGGTCGGGGATATTCTCAACGATGCCGCCCGTCGTCATGCCGTGTGGGGCGTGGATGATAGTGCGTTGAAAGTGGGCCGCTATGCGCCTGTAATGACCGCCTTCACGCAGGATCGCCTCTCCAATTGGACGGTGGGCTACACACCGCAGCGCGTCCTGGGTGTGCAGATGGGCAAGACCGACAGCAGCGCCCTCTCGCTCGATCCGTTAGGCTTGCAGGGCACGGCCCCGCTGTGGAACGCGCTCATGCGCTACAGCCTGGAGCGCGATGCGCTGCCCGCCATCACGCCGCCGCGCCCGGAGAACGTCGTTGAATACATTGTGTGCGAAAAATCTGGCTTGAATGTGCCGCAGGGCAGCGAATGCCCGACGCGCAAAGAGTTGTTCCTGCGAAATGTCCCGCCGTATCAGGCGGATGTGTACTGGCAGAGCATCGAGGTCAACAGCCAGAACGGGCTGCGCTCGACGCCGTTTACGCCCGCCAGCCTCGTGGTCAAGAAGGTGTTCTTTGTGCCGCCCGCTGCCGCGCTGGATTGGTGGCGCAGCAACAATCTGCCGCTGCCGCCCAAAGATTTTGATTTGCAGAGCCGCCCGGAACTGATTAAGGCGGTGAATATCCTGCAACCGGGCGATTTTGCGCCTGTGCGCGGTGTGGTCGATCTGCGCGGCAGCATCGATCATCCGACGATTAAATCGTTCCAGGTGTCATATGGGCAGACGTGGAGTCCGACGCAGTGGCTGACCATCGGCGGACGCCAGACGGTGTATCAGGCCGGGACGAGTATGGGGCTGTGGGATACGACAGGCTTGAGCGGCCCGTATATGCTGCAATTCTCGGTCATGCTGCCCGATAACACGCTCGATACCGATTTTGTGCGCGTCTCCATCGATAATGAGCCGCCGGTGGTCGATTTGCAGGCGGGCACAGCCGGGCAAATCTTCCGCACGACGGATGTGACGATCCCGATTGTCGCCAATGTCACCGACAATTTGAGCGTGCAGCGCGTGGAGTTCTATCACAATGGCACGCTGATTGGCACAGATACGGAATGGCCGTTTGGCTTCGCCTTCACCATCGAGCGTGAGGGAACGGAAGTCTTTCGCGCCACCGCCTTCGATCAGGCGGGCAATCAGGCATCGGGTGAGGTGACGGTGGAGATTGTGCGGGGTGGGGGATAGAATCAAAAACGGTAGAGTTTTTAAGGCTCTACCGTCTGATGTGAGGGGGGGTATTATGATTGATTGAAGCGTTCCTGGAAGCGTTCACGCACATCGGCAATCTCGTGTTCCAGGCGCTTCATGATCGGTTCAACCGTGTCACGGCCTTCGTTCACGCCCGCTTCAAATTTCTGTGTCAGATCATGGCGGGTGTCTTCACCAGCGGCGGGAGCAAACAGCAGCGCCAGCGCCGCGCCAATGCCCAGGCCAATCGCCATCAAAATCACGGCCATCAGCGTCTTATCGCGTGTCGCCTGAATTTCGGCGTCACGGCTGTAGTAGATGCGATCTGTATTCATGGGAAAATCCTTCGTGACTTTCAGGGGGCTAAAGGAGACAGGAGAGGGGTTTGTGCGTCCCTCTCGTGAGATAAAGCCAGGGGATTAAGCGCGAACGCGGCTTGAGCCCATGACTAGGCGCAGCAGGCCCAGCAAAACGATGGCCCCGACGAAGGCGACGAAGAGGCTCCAGATATTGAACCCGGTCACGCCTGCGCTGCCAAACTGATTAAACAGGAAGCCACCGATGAATGCGCCGACGATGCCGACGATGATGTCCATCAGCAGGCCCTGGCTGCGATTTGTCTTCATAACAATGCTGGCAAGCCATCCTGCGACAGCCCCGATAACCAACCACGCCAACCAACCCATTTGATCCATGATATTTCTCCATACTCTGTGACGAAGCTCCAGTGAGCCTCGTGTCCGTGACGAAATGTCACGTCAATTAACCAGTGTTGTGACTGTTCTAAATCGGGCCGCTTTTTGTAAGCTCGGTTTATAACGATTGTGACAGACTTCTATGTTGAGAAGATGAATGATAGCTATGACTTGGTGTAGTAATAAACAACTCGCTAACATCACTCATCGAATTGTCTGCTGTGAGACGTAAATGCTGAACTGCTCACATGTAGATAGAGTAACTCTTTTTAATTTTTTCCAGTCCTTCGAGTGACCTATTTATCGCTGACTGTTCGGAGGGTTTTGAGGGGGGCTTATTTCACGGGCGGTGTTGGCTGGGATAGTTGCTCATCATGCAAATCATAACCATTTGGAATAAAGGGGGACACGGCATTCCATGCCCAAAACGGGCATTTTTGAAACGGTATGGCACGCTAAACCCCTATAAGCAAACACGGGCGACATATACGATATGTCGCCCGTGTTGCAGGATGCTGTGCAGTCTTATTTATGACTTGGGCATGGCCGGAGGAGTAGGCGGCATGGGCGGCGGCTGGATTGGCAGTGATTTCACCGATTGTCCGCCGTTGCCGGAATTGGCCGGAGCATTGGTCGGCAGCGCTTTACCCGTCGTTCCCTTGCTGGCAAGCTGCTGTTGCAGCATGACGCCGAGCAGGGCATCGACCACGCCACCGCCGCTGCCGCCGCTGCCATTGGCTCCGTTGCCACCCACCATAATTTCGGGGATGATGCGAACGTTGCTTTCGCCCACAATCTGCATGAGCTGAACCGCCGTGTAGCCCTGTGTGCCCATCGCCTGTGCGCCCGCACGATAGGCATCGGCTTTGGCTTCACCCGTCACACGGATGGCTTCGGCCTCACCCTGAGCACGCAGACGGATAGCCTCGGCTTCACCCTGGGCCTTCTTGATATAGGACTGCGCTTGCAGTTCGGAGATATTGACGCCGCGTTCGGCCTTCACAATATCATCCTGGATATCCGCAATCGAGGTTTCGCGCACAAGCTTCTGACGCTGTGTCTGTGCCATCTGCTGCACTTCAAACGTCTTTTGCTGCTCCTCGGCAATCTTACGATCCGTCAGCGTAAGCATCAATTCGGCGGGCGGGTTGATATCACCAATCAGCGTATCGATGGCTTCCACGTCATAGGCGCGGATCGCCTTGCCGATGTGCTGCGTGGCCTCTAGCTGACGATCACTGCGGGCGCTCAGGAAATCGAGCACCGTATAGGATTGGGCGGCATTACGGAAATAGTTGCCTACAATCGGCTGCAAGACATGATCGACCAGATTTTGCACCGACCCGATGCGTGAGATGACTTTGGGAGCCTCCAGCGCACTGACATGGATGACCTGGGCCACCTCAAGATTGAAGGCGAAGCCATCGCGTGAGCGCACTGTGATCGGAGCGAGATTGTTGTCGTAATTGTGCGCTTCGCTGCGATTGGCCCAGTTCAGCACAATATTGGTGGTCGGAACCAGCTCAACACGCATGACGCTACTGTTGATGGCATGGCGTCCGGGATACAGCGGTGTGACCCACACGCCTTTGTGACCCACATTCACCAGATCGCCGTGCTTAAAATCAATCCCGCTGACATCCTCATGCGCCTTGCCGATGTACGAGATGACGACGCCGACATAGCCTATCGGAATTTCCGTCATCGGCACTTGCTCGACGCGGGCAAACCAAGGATTCAGGTTCCACGAACCGGACAGCAGAATCTGTTCCTGCAAGCCGCGCTGTCCGCCAGCATTGATGAACGCCTGAGCATTCTGGAAGTTGTCGTGGTTGGGCAGATACAAGCCTGCAATCTCGCCTTCCCCAATCGGGCGGCCATCGAGCGTCGTCACAACGCCAACTTTATCCGACTGAATGGAATAGACGCGCATTTGATCGGGCGCAATGCCATTCTGCTGCGAATTGGCGGCGGTGATGACATTAAACAGCGCCGTATTGATGCGGTACGTGCCTGCGGTGAGAATCCCCATTTGGCGACCCTTTTCACCACCGTTGCTCAGGAACTTACGCACATCCTGAAAGTTATCACAGGCAATGACTTTGCCCAGGATGCGGTCAGGCGGGATCGAGGCCCCATCCGCCGCGACGATCAACCCGATCTCGCCCTGGGGGATGGTGATGACAGGCACTTTGATCACGGTATACATCCATGACCAGTACCACAGATGCCAACCAGGGGACAGCGTATCGGCCTGATACCCCGGCTCACCATTCAGAGCGACCAATGAACCGGAGGGCAGCTTTTTACCGTTCAGAGTCAATTTTTTGACGACAATGCCGACCTGCCGTTCGCCAATCACGACCAGACCAATGAGCAGGCCGGGCAGCATGACAGCGGCGATGAGCAAGACGACGATCACGATAATGGGAACGATCTGATCTAACGTCATAGTTGGTGTCCCAGGCGGAGAGCCGCCTTTCATGGAGAGCTAAACTTTATTTTAGCTCTGTCTTAGAAAAGCGGCCCCCCAATTTTGGGGGTTACCGAAAAAGCGCCGTAAAGCCCCTGCCTTCAGGCATGGGGATATAAGGCGTCGGAGCACAAACCACTTTTTCTGATAGACGCGTCTATGAGATGGGGCATCATCTCATACTGTCTCAGTCGGTGGAAGTCTTGGCGTAAGCCAAGCCTCCGGCGTTTACGGCAGATGCCCC
>DAOTUR010000073.1:0-3143 GCA_034436915.1 Anaerolineae bacterium | reverse complement strand
ACTCAGGCTGGTTTTTATGGTACAAATTAATTCATCGTCAATATACCAACCGTCAAATTAAACAGAATAGTTGAGAAATATCTCAACTTGGAAAAATCCCAACTCTGTGTATCCGCTATAGGGTATTAAATAATAAATATCTCTCCATGTTTTCCATTGACCTAAATTATTGACCAGATAATCAAGCACAAGAGTTAACAAAGGATGAAGTGATGCCTAAAAACCAGCCTGAGTAGTTACATTCTTTAGCTCTTTGTGCACGTCTTTTTTCCACGCATGGATAGGTGAATGATTACTGGCATCGCTGCTGTAGAGTCCATTATAGCTCAGATTAAGCACCATCATACTGATCAAATTCTTCAAGGACACGGTCAGGGCACCGGCCAGGGCATTGTTTTGCAGCTGAAGGATGGTCAGAGATGTGGGAAGTCCTTCCGGCACAGTGCCCGTGAGCCCATTGTCCTGCAAATTCAGTGTGTTCAGGTTGGTGAGTGCCGAGAGCGACGCGGGCAGCGTGCCTTGCAAGTGATTGTTCGGCAGATTGATTTGCTGAATAAGCCCCATATAGCAGCTGATCCCATACCATGAGCACGGATTGTTATTCTCGAACCAATTCGTGTGGGTCGTCCAACCAGAACCATTGGTGGCACTGTAGAGATCTCCAAGCGCTGCGACCTGTGTGAGCGGAGTATTGGGAATTGTGCTCTCCTGCCCATCAATCGTGAAGATCAGTTGGCCCGACTCGTTGTTGCGTGCAAACACCATAAAATACAGATCGTAATCTTCATCAAACGGCACACTGACATTGGACATGAAGGAAGGAGAGGACGGAGGCCGCTCAACGCCATCCACAGGCCTGGGTTCGCCTGTAGAGGCAGCACTGTTGTCGTTGCAGGTGATCATCTGGGCATGGGCCTCATTAAAGGGTTCATCGACGGGCACGCGGAAGGCCACCAGGACGGTGTCAAACTCCGATCCCGCAGTGTTGGCGTTGATGAGATGTGAGTTGCCGGACCCACGGAAGGCGATGGCCCGACCCGACCCGCGAAAGGCGATAGCGCGACCCGATCCGCGGAAGGCGATGGCCCGTCCCATTTCTTCACTGCACGCATTGCTTGTATCTTCATCGTCATCGGGATCGGGGACCGGGACAGCGTAGATTCCCGGCAGCGTGTCAACATCAACAATGGGGATGAATGCCTGCGGGGTGACAATTGCCAGCGGCGGGCTGTCCTCGCCATCGAGATACCCACTAGGACCGCCGGGGCTGTAAATACTGTTATCGTGACATACTCCCCACACCTAAAGGCGGGGGCATCTGCCGTAAACGCCGGAGGCTTGGCTTACGCCAGGACTTCCACCGACTGAGACAGTATGAGATGATGCCCCATCTCATAGACGAGTCTATCAGAAAAAGTGGTTTGTGCTCCTACGCCTTATATCCCCATGCCTGAAGGCAGGGGCTTTACGGCGCTTTTTCGGTAAGGCAAAAATTGATACCACACCATCATGCCGGACGCCCACATCAAGGGCGCAGCACGCTGCGCCCCTACGATGGAATGGGATGTGCGATGTTGTTGCGCTTACAAAATCCCGACCCCTGAAACAGGAGCCAGGGGTGAGGGATTTATGCCGATGCGCCGCTGTCTGTGCCATTGGGCGACAGACCATCTTCCGCAAAACGCTCGATGACGAGGGAGACGTTATGTCCACCAAAGCCTGCTGTGTAATTCAGCACGCGGTCAATCGGGTGCGCTATGCCGACATTGGGCGTGTAATTCAAATCGCAGTCAGGATCGGGCGTATGCAGATTGATGGTGGGCGGGACGAAATTATCATGAATCGCCATGATCGAGAAAATCGTTTCTGCTGCGCCTGCTGTCCCCATCATGTGGCCTGTCATGCTCTTGGTCGAGCTGATTGGCACGTTGTAGGCATGTTCACCGAGCGCCACTTTCAGCGCCAATGTCTCGCTCTTGTCGTTGAAGATCGTCCCCGTCCCATGTGCGTTGACATAATCAATCTGTTCCGGCTTGAGACGGGCATCTTTCAATGCGCGAGTCATCGAATCGGATGCGCCTTCGCCATCTTCACGCGGGGCTGTCACATGATGGGCATCGGATGTGTGGCCGTAGCCTGTGACTTCGGCGTAGATATGAGCGCCGCGATCCAGAGCGCTTTCCAGCGTTTCCATCACCAGCAGCCCGGAGCCTTCGCCTGTGGCAAAGCCATGCCGCATCTTATCAAACGGTTTGTGCGCCTGCTGCGGGGTTTCGCCGGGGCCAACCTGGGCCAGAATCTTCATATTATAGAAGCCTGCCAGCACCATCGGGATGATGCACGCCTCGCTTGCGCCGACCAGCATATAGCGCGAACGCCCCATGCGGATCAGATCGCCCGCATCGCCGATGGCATTGTTGCCTGTGGCGCAGGCGGTGGTGATATCATAATTCGGCCCGCGCAGTCCCATGTTGATCGAGACACGGGCGGCGATGCTATCATGCAGGATTTGCGGAACCTGGGTCGGGCCGACGCCGCGTGTGCCGCGACTGTTGTAATCTTGCAGCACATTGACCAATGTGGTGATGCCGCCGATGCCGGAGCCGATCACGCAGCCAATTTCGCGGGCGACGCTGGCATCCTGCGTGTTGATCTTGGCATCTTTGAGCGCCTGCTCTGCGGCGACGAGGGCGAACTGCTGCACGCGATCTGTGCGGCGCACCTCTTTTGTGCCAAAGATCGACACAGGATCAAAATTTTTGACCTCCCCGGCGATTTTGACCTCGAAGTTTGATGTATCGAACAGCGTGATCCAATCAATGCCGCTGCGCCCATTTTTGCAGTTGTCCCACGATTCGGCAACCGTGTGGCCCAGCGGACTGATCAGGCCCATGCCTGTGATCACGATGCGTTGCGATTTATCCGTTTTATCCATAAAATGTTCGCCTGGGGACACCGGGTTTTAACCCGATGGGGAAAGGCGTACTTCCTTTCTCATCGCTGTCGCCGTCAGAGTGATGTCCCCGAAGGGAAGGAGCGATTTAAGTGACCTCTGGCTCGCTCCCAAGCCGCACCCGTTTCCGGGGAAATGTTTTCCTCGACAAAGTTAGAGAGCGGTTTTGTGTGAACGACACTGACTTAGA
>DAOTUR010000072.1:0-4247 GCA_034436915.1 Anaerolineae bacterium | reverse complement strand
CATTTCGGGTTTCAAACAGGTCATATCGTCAAGGCGATTGTGCCAACAGGCAAGTATGCTGGCACACATGTCGGACGTGTGGCCTGCCGCGCCACAGGACGCTTTGATATTGTGACAGCGGCAGGCAAAGTCACGGCATCGCACAAACATCTCAAGACACTTCACCACTCTGACGGCTACACTTACCAGAAAGGACAAGGCGCTCTCCCTCCCCATGCCTCAAGGCAGGGGTATCCCGCGCCGATTCGATGAGTGACAAAGACAAGAAAGACAAGAACGACGAAGGCTTCGAGTTTCGTTTCAGTGGGGGATTTGTGCCACCCGTCCCACCCGTGCCGCCCTTTCCTCCCATGCCGCCGATCCCGCCTGTTCCCGCGATGCCGCATGTACCCTTTGGCATGGGCCGCGTGGAGTTCAACAGCGATGAATGGGGCGATAAGGATGTTGAGGCGCTCCGCAAGCTGCACGCCGCCCTGGTCGCATTCAGCCGCAGCGTGGAGCACTCGCTCAACACCAGCCAGATCACAGGCACGGCAGCGATGATCGCCACCAGCTACGAGCGGATGCGAGCCAAAGCCGAAGCCCTGCTGCCCGAAGATGA
Source organism: Anaerolineae bacterium (assembly GCA_034436915.1). Classification (GTDB taxonomy): domain Bacteria; phylum Chloroflexota; class Anaerolineae; order Aggregatilineales; family Phototrophicaceae; genus JALHOR01. The sequence continues at coordinate 3,646 of DAOTUR010000072.1, read as the reverse complement.
TTACATCTCCGAGGTGTTGAAGCTGGATACTGAGAACGTGACAACGGATGAAAAATCGCACGTCACGCAGGTGCATCTGGCGCTGCGTCAGCTCACCGCCTACCTGGAGGAGATGCTGCGTCGTGCGCCGCGCAGCGAGAGCAAGAATAAGCCGATTGATCCGAATGAGTGGCGTTCGCTCGGTTCGCAAATTCGGGATCAGGTGTTGAGCATGACGAAGGGCATTTTGCAGCGCGTCGTGTCGGATGTGAACATCGAAGTCGGCCCGTCTTTTGGCGGCGGACGCAATTATGCCGGGGCCAATCTTGCCGGACGTGATCTGCACGATGAAGACCTGGAAGAGGCCAATCTGACCGGAGCCAACCTGGAAAAAGCCAACCTGAGCAATGCCAATCTCGAAGAGGCCCGTCTGGATGGGGCCAATCTGACGGATGCCAATCTCAATGACGCCAACCTGGAAGAGGCGCACATGTCGGGCATTCGTGCGCCCCGTGCCAGCTTCGTCGCCGCCAACATGGAGAATGCGCGGCTGATGGGCGCAATGCTCAACGAGGCCGATCTGCACGATGCCAATCTGGAAGATGCTATGCTCAAGGGCGTCAATGGCCGTGCCGCCAATTTCAAAAATGCCAATCTGAGCGATGCGGATCTGACAGGCGGCAATCTCGCCAACGCCGATTTCAGCGAGGCCAACGCGGATGATGCGATCTTCATCAGTGCCAATCTGATGGAAGCGAACTTCTCACATGCCAGCCTGGGCGATGCTAATTTCAAGCACGCGAATCTGGCAGGCGCAAATTTTGAGGGCGCAAGTTTGGGCGATGCCAATCTGACGGGCGCGAATATCAAAGGCGCAAATTTCACCCATGCCGAGGTTGATGATATGGTGCTGCCGAGCGGTGAACGTCTGCGCAGTCGGGATGATCTGTATCGCTACGGCGCGTTCGATAATGAATCGGGCGGCAAACTCAAGCGCCAGGAGGTTCCGCTGCCGGGCGATGGTCAGCCCGACGATGTAGAAACGTTGGATCATTATCAGGGCGCGAATCTGCGCGGGGCCAACCTGGGCGGACGCAGCTTCAACGGGCAGGATTTCTCGCAGGCAGTTCTCGCATCGGCCAGTCTCAGCGGCAGCCAGTTCCATGAGTGCGTGTTCAATGGCGCGGTCATGATCCATGCCAACCTGAACGGCTCGGATTTCCTCCGTAGTCAGTTCCGCGAGGCAAATCTGGCGGGCGCGTCGCTGGTGGGAGCCAATCTCACCCAGTGTGATTTCACCGATGCCAACTGGGGCGGGGCCAATCTGAGCGGGGCGGCGCTGGAAGGGGCCACCCTGCCCGATGGCACAGTTTACGCGGCGGGGACGGATCTGTCGCGCTTCGGTGCACGCGCTGATTTCGCGTAGATCAATTGAGGTAGACAAGGAAGATTGTAGGGGCGCAGCGTGCTGCGCCCTTTTTGAGTCCTACTGCGGTTGCCATGACGGGAACGACGTAAAATCGGGCGTCGTCGTCATGCGCTGGATGTCGCCTGTCTCGAGGGTGAGGGCATAGATATTCTGCCCTGATGTTCCCTCCGCATCTCTGGTTATATAATGATATGTATGCCTTACAATATATCCCAGATGAGGAACGCCGATGAGCGACGTATTTATTTCCTATTCGCGTTTTGATAAAACGTTTGTTTCCAAACTCCGCGAAGCCCTTGCCACCTTGAAGCAGGATATCTGGATCGATTGGGAGGATATTCCTCCCTCACAAGTGTGGTGGAATGAAATCAAAAAGGGCATCGCCAGAGCCAACAACGTCATCATAATCCTATCGCCAAACTCGATGGCCTCGCCTGTGTGTCACCTGGAGATTGAATACGCCCGCTCGCTGAACAAACGCCTCATTCCGGTCTATCACGCCGATTTTGACCGCGAAACATGCCTGATTGAAATCGGCAAACGCCTCGCTAAAAAAGAGGACACCGCCGTACATGAGATCTGGGGAACGCACCAGCCCCACACCCTTTACGATGAGAATCTCACGGACATTAGCCCGATCAACTACTTTTTCTTCAAAGAGGAGGAGGATTTTCAGTCCCGCTTCGAGGCGCTGTTCACGATTATTCGCACCGATTATGCCCACAAAGAGCAGCACACCACCTATGAACTGCGGGCCATTGAGTGGAAACGGCGGAGCGAAGAGCCTAGTTTTCTCCTGCTCGATCATGAATTGAAAGAGGCGCAAACCTGGCTGAATAACGCCCCCGGCAAAGAGCCAGCCCCGACCGATGTCCACCGTGACTATATTCAGGCGAGTGAAAAGCGCACGCGCCAGCTTCAGCGCATTCGTCAGGCGAGCATTATCGGCTCGCTGGTGGCGGCGGTGGCGAGTGTGTTTGCTGTGGCGGCGTCACTGGTAGCAGTCCAGGCCGCAGCAAGTGCCGCCGACGCCAACCATCAGCAGGCAGCCGCCCTCGTCATTCAGGCAACCGCCGAACAGCGGGCCGACGCGGCCAATACACAGGTGGCGGTGGCCGCGATGACCGCCACCCATTCGGCCATTGTTCAGGATATGACCGACAGCTTTGCCAATATCATGATTCAGAGCAGCAGCAACCAGCCTATTGATCGTGTTGCCGCAATGTCCGAAGTGGTTGAGACGTATCCTGATCAAGCCGGTGTGTACATCCTTCGTGGACTGACCTACGAGCTAGAAGGTCTGCCGGAGCTGGCCGTTGCCGATTACACCACGGCTCTCGCGCTCGATCCAGACTATGCAATCGCCTATAGTAACCGCGCCGTGATCTACATGGCGTTCGGTGAGCTGGATCTCGCGCTGGCTGATTACACCACCGCCCTTAAGCTCAATCCCGAGGATGCGCTAACGTATTTCAACCGCGCCAACACGTATGAGGCCCTTGGCGAGTCGGAACTTGCGGTGATCGACTACACGGCGGCGCTGGAACTTGATTCTAAGACCAGCGATTTCTATATCAATCGTGGCGTGTCCTATATATCGCTCGATCATCTCGATCTGGCCGCTGAAGATTTCAATTCAGCCATTGCGCTTGACCCCACGTCTGAAAACGCCTACCTCAATCGGGGGCTGCTCTATCACTTACAAGACCAGGCGGATCTCGCGCTGGCGGATTTTTCCACAGTCATAGCGCTGAATCCCACCAATTCCAACGTCTATATGGCCCGCGCCTACGCCCTCTTTGATGACGGCCAAGACGCGGCGGCCATCGCCGCTGTGACGGAAGGGATCGTGCTGATGCCGGAGAGCGCGGCACAATATGACATTCGCTGTGAACTCTACCTGAAAACAGAACAGTGGAGCCTGGGCCTCGCGGATTGTGAGACCGCCCTCACCCTTGATCCCGATTGGATGTTCTCCGATGAGATCAGCGCCCTGCTTGAGACGGCGCGTGAGCAGGTGGACGGATCGTAGCGCATTGACAGTGTTTTTGGAGGGGTTTGGCCTGCCGAACATAGCCACAGGGATCATTAGAGAGAGGGTGACCCATGGGTCGCCCCCTGGACTTTGGCCCTTTTTTAGACCGAGACGGACGTTTCACCCGTTCAGATGCTTTTTTAGGGTGATTTTTTGCCATGTTGTCCGGTGTTACCGAGTAACTGGCATTAAAGTCAGCGGAT
>DAOTUR010000071.1:0-7882 GCA_034436915.1 Anaerolineae bacterium | reverse complement strand
TATCCAAGCGACCCACTTGCTGCCAAAAGGGGGCGCATGGTGCCATTTTCAACGCGGCTCACCCGCTGCTGCCTCGTTCCAACGGGGTCTATGCCTCGTTCATAGGGCAGCTTTCGTGCCAGAAAGCACTTCGTTTCTCCCTCTCCCCTCCCCAAAAAGATGTGGGTAATGTATAGCCCACAAGGGGCGAGGGGGTTTTTACTTTTCCAATGATGCTAACTCTGTTTCAATTCTGCATCAGGCAGGCGGATAGGTCACGACAAAGGCGCGGAGGGGCAGATTCACCCCTTTGAAGATGATGACCTCATAGCTCATATTCGGACTGAAGGTGATATTCGTCAGCGTCATCACCACCAGATCGGAATCAGCATCCAGGATATAGACCGTCTGGGCGGCGTCAACCCGCGTGTAAGCAAAATCCGTCGCAGCGGCGGGGTCTAGATCGTAAGCAAGGCGGATGATGCCCGCCGGAATGCTGTAGCCGGGATTGAAGGCCTGCTCTCCGCTGGGGCCATCCGTCGTGCTGTAGGGAGCCAGCGCAGCGCCGATCTTCTTGTTATCGGTGCTGAGATTGACCACACGAAACGACGGCGCAACCGGATCATACAGCGGGCTGTCTTTGACCAGCAGCACGTTATAGGGTGTCTCAGTGCCATAGGCATAGGCCGTATACGACGTGTTCGGCTCTAACGTGATGGTGGTACGGGCCAGAAGCTGTGTGCCATCGCTGCTGTGGACGGTGAGCGTCTTTTCGCCCGTCGGCGTGATGATGGAAGACGAGGCGTTGGCGAAGGGCAGGCCGCGCACGACAGCCACATCGTCAAGCCGAAACTCGACAAATTGATCGGGGATGGTGTTGACCATCCGCAGACGCGGGGCAGGCTGTGCCGTTGGCGGGATCGGCGTCGGGGTGCTGCTGGTGTTAGCGCTGGCGGATTCGCCGACTGTGCGATGATTCAGAAAGTTAAAATTGACAACACCGCGTGCATTAAACACATAGAGATACGACTCGCCCGCCTGAATCGGCAGATCAAGCGCCGTTTCGAGGGTCGTGACTGTCCCCTGTGTATCGCTTTGCGTCCAGCTAAAGGAGGTCGTGCGGGCGGGAACATCCAGCGCCGCGCTGAAACGGCCATAATTCACGGGCAAAATTTGCGGCAGCACATCGCTGGTCACACTGACTCGCGTGGCCTCTGGCACAGGATTGAAAAACACGATTCGCGCCCGCCCCGGCGGAACTGGCGATACATCCTCAAGCAGGGTGGAGAAGCTGATGGTATTCTCTGTGCCATACAGCGCTACGATCAGGTCATCATCAGCCCCCAACTGGATTTGCGTTCCCGTGATGGCGTCCGTTTTGGTACGATCTGCCCCTTTGGGATACAGCGTGAGATTGTATGTCCCCGCAGGCAGCGTTGCCGCGTCTGATAGGACACCCATGCCCAGACCCTCGGTCAGGAGCGTATCATTGGCATACACATCGAGATCGGTTACGCCTGTGATTGTGCCGAGCAGACGCACACGGCCCCGCCCGATCACAGGAGCATCCACCGCAATCACCTGCATGGTGGCGCGATCACTGCTTGTGCCTGCCAGCACAAACAGCGAACTCTTGAGCGGATCGAGTGTGGCATCAACATCCGCCAGCTTGACGCTGCCTGCCCGAATCTCAAGCTGTGATGTGCCTGCCGCCACTGCCTGCACAGGCGAGACGGTGTTCGCGGCGGTATCACCGATGAGCACCCCATTATTGAGTGCGTTCGCCAGCGTGACCGCGCCACCATCGGCGAAGGTGTTGAACAACTGCACCCGCGTCTCCGTCTTTTTAAGCGGCGAGACATCAAGCGCGATGACCTGCGCCTTCAATGCGGCGTTTGTGCCGTAAATGACGAGCGCATAGGCGGCCTGACCTTTGACCTCCAGCGGAATTTTCACGAGTGCGCCATCATCCAGGCGTCCGCCGGACGGCACAATCGAGAGCGTATACGTTCCGGCCACGATGGGCGAGGCGGTTGTACGCTGTCCAAAGCCGATGCCGTTGACCAGGGCCAGCTGGTCGATATACACATCCAGCGCGGGGACATTGGTGGCGGCATCCACAATGCGAATCTGGCTCTGCTGGGCAGGATCATCGCTGCTCGTCACAAAGGGCGTTGCGCTTGGCTCCGCCGTTGGGAAGGGCGTGCGGGTGGGGGTGATGGTGGCGGTGGCCGTCGCTGGCACAGTGGTTGCGGACGGAGCCAGCGTTGGCAGGGGCGCTTGAGATTGACATGCCCCAAGCAGCATGAGACTCAGCAGCACGTAAATTCGCAGGATGGATCGCATAGAGATTCACTTTCTTGATTGTCGGCCTCTCATCGCTCTAATCATGCAATCGAACGGCCTGAGACGCAAAGGCTTCTATGACGAATATCCTAAAATACCTCAGTTTTGGATCGCTGCTTGACCCCTCACCACCCGACCTGCTCTCTCACAGGCGAGGAGGGGAGTACGGTGAAAGTCCCTCTACCACGAAGTGGGAGAGGGGTTAGGGTGAGGGGATAAATGCAAAGGGGCCTGATCTACTCAAGCCCCTCCGCATCATTCAATCTTCAGAAACGGTTAGCCAGCCGTTGTGGGAACCGCAGTTGGCTCAACCGGGGCGGCAGTCGGCGCGTCTACCGGGGCTGCCGTAGCGCCATCAACGGGTGTGGCGGTCAGCGTTGTGGTATCGAGGAAGACAGGAATCTCATCGGCCTGGGAGAGTTTACCGTTGTAGGTGATCACGATATACCGCGCATTGACCCAGCCACTAGTGCCTTCAAACGTCACACGCAGCCAAGTACCGCCATCAACTTCCGCTTTGATCTCGGTGCGGCCTGTGATGACGATCTGTGTGCCGGACGCAATGAGCTGGAGCGATTCGGCATCCACGCTGGGGTTGCGGCGCAGTTGCAAATTCGCCCCTTGATCAAGCTTGACCTCGCCAACGAAGGCATTTTTCAGCGGATCAGGCGTGGGCAGGGTCACGGTATCAACTGCGCCGGAGCCAATCGCGCCGCGCCGATCATCCGCCACGACTTCGTACAGCGGCAGATCCGTGAACTTGCTCACAGCGATCTTGAATTCTTCCAGCGGGATATCTTTGCTGTTCAACTGATACTTAAGATAGCTAACGCTCACCCAACCGCTGACGGTTCCGCCGCTGTCGGGACGATAGATGACGAAGGCCCAATCTTCTTTCTCATTCAAGCCGACCAGATCAAGCACTGTCCCATTTGCCACGCGGCCCAGGACTTCACCATCTTTTTCCGGTGTGCGGCGGATATTGAGATTGGTGGCTGAGTCGAGGCCCTGTACGGTGGCCGTTTTGCGATCTTCTGGCACAGGCGGCGGGGTGATCGCAGTGCTGCGGGCCTCGCCGGGGATGTTTTTGCCAACCGTCGGCAGATCAACCAGACGCACTTTCTCGCCGCTGGCATTCCGCACATCGACGAACTGTGCATTCACCCAGGCGATGATTGTGCCGCCATCGGGCGTGCTGTAGCTGACGTTGAGCCAAGTGTCAGCCCCGACAAGATCGGCCTTTGGATCAGCGGGGTCGAGCAGGGTGACAGGATCAACGAATTCCGTCGCATCGGGCATCGGTGTGGGTGTTCCAGCATCCGCGACCAGGGCGACAGGTGCGCCTTCACGTCCATTGACGATGAATTCTGTGCCGGACGGAGCCAACCCCAACGAGCGGGCCTCGGCATTGGGATACTCACGCAGTTGCAGGTTTGCGCCAGGGTCGAGGATGACGCGGCCTGAAATGGTCGGGTCTTTCGTGCTAACAGGCGCGGGTGTTGCCGCCGGGATGTCCGGTACGGGTGTGGCGGCGGTTGTATCAGCCGGGGTTGCGACCTGGGCAATGGTTGTGGGCGGGGCCGCGTTCACGGCAATGGTTTCGACGCCTGCGCCGGGCGCACTCGCCAGCCCCTGCGAGATGGCTGTGGGGATCACCAACAGGCGCGGCCCGCTGAAAGAGCCACCATCGAGGGCGATGAGGGTGTAATACACGCCGCCGTAGAAGGTATGGACGGGCAGATCGACGCGACCAACCATATCGCCGCGTGTGATATTCAGGGCCACAGGCGCATTGATCGGCGCGAGGGTGGTGGCGGTGCTGCCCTGACCAAACGGCACTTTCTCGCCAACAGTCTCCGCACCCACCTGGACAGCGATATCATCTGTGCCGGGGATGGTGTTGATGACCATGACGGCGGCGCTGCCAGCGGTGACGCTGCCAATGTTATCATCCAGCGGTTGCAGTTCAATCTGAGTATCGCCTTGCAGGATGACGATGGTCTGGGCGGCCCCGGCAGTCACGGCGATTTTGCCCTTATACAGTACGTCTTCTGAGCCTGCGGCCCGTAGGACGATATCATGCTCGCCGCTCGGCAGACCGATGTGCTCTGTGGGCCGATCTGTGCTCAGAGAGGGCGCAATCAGCGTGTCATTGATGAGCACATCCACAGCGGGAGCGCCCACGATGCCATGCACAAAGCGCACAAAGCCGGTGTTGGCAGGCACAGAGGTCTGGGTATTGACCAGCAGACTCTGCGGCGCATCAGCGGCCCCATAGATGATGAGCAGATGCGATGTGCCGCTCGTGACAGGCACGTTGATGCTGCCCAGGATGACATTGCCATTGGTGGCAATTTGCAGTGGATACGCCTGTGCGCCCAGATCAAATTCTGTCGAATTGTCATAGGTGAGGCTAGGAACAATGGTTGTCCCGGCGGGCGTGACAGTGCCGCCGACATTCACATCCTCGGCCACTTGCAGATCAAACGCGGCCAGACCTGCCACCGCGTTGATGATTTTCAGGCGGCCTTTGCCCAAACCCGGATCGCCCAGTTTTTCAGCGAAGGGCGCAAATTGCAGCGTGGACGGGTCAGACGCGATGAAGCTGGTGATGCTGTCAGCGCTCAAGGTCAGCGACTGCTCGGCCAGGACGGTCTTGAGGCCGCTCGGTGTGATGGACAGCGTGTGCGTCCCGGCGGGCAGGCTGAGATAGGTTGTCGCTGTCCCATAATCGAGGGCTTTGAGGGCCAATCCGCCGTTGATGTAGACATCCAGGGCGGCAGCACCGGGGACGACGTGGATGAAGCGCACTCGCGCTGTGCCTGCCTGAGCGAAGACGCCTATGGTCAGCCATACCAGCAGCGCCAGCAGCAGGCCGCCCCGTATGAAGAATTTACGTAATGTCATGGAGGACTCCTTGCGTTTGACCGAGGAAAAAATGTAGGGGCGCAATATATTGCGCCCGTACAAGGTCATGAACAGAGCAAAAAGGCTTAGGTGCCTTCTTGCCACTGGTTGAGGTAGTGTTCTTGTTCAGGCGTGAGTACGTCAATGTGCTGGCCCATCGCCTGGAGCTTGAGGCGGGCGATTTCCATATCAACCGCTTCCGGGATGGTATAGACCTGGTTTGCCATCGTCGCGGCCTGGGTGAAGATATATTCAGCGGCCAACGCCTGATTCGCAAAGCTCATATCCATCACGCTGGCCGGGTGGCCTTCTGCCGCCGCAAGGTTGATCAGACGACCTTCGCCCAGCACATAGATCGGGCGGCCTGCAATGCGATATTCTTCCACATAAGGACGCACGAGGCGCGGTTCACTGTCGCTCATGGCGAGAAGGGCCTCAAGGTTGATTTCAACGTTGAAATGGCCTGAGTTCGCCACAATTGCGCCCGGCTTCATCACAGCGAAGTGATGACGATCCAGCACGTTCACATCGCCTGTGGCGGTGATGAAGATGTCGCCGATCTTGGCGGCTTCGAGCATGGGCATGACGCGAAAGCCATCCATCACGGCTTCGAGGGCCTTGAGCGGATTTACTTCGGTCACAACCACGTTTCCGCCCATGCCACTGGCGCGGCTGGCGATGCCTTTGCTGCACCAGCCATAGCCCGCGACCACAATGGTACGGCCCGCCAACAGAATGTTGGTCGCCCGCACGATGCCATCAATGGTGCTCTGGCCCGTGCCATAGCGATTGTCAAACATGTGCTTGGTGTTGCTGTCATTCACAGCGACCACCGGGAACAGCAGTGCGCCGTCCTTCGCCATCGCCCGCAGACGAATCACGCCTGTGGTGGTTTCTTCCGTGCCGCCTGTCACCCCGTCGAGCAGTTCGCGGCGGGTGGTGTGCAGCGTGCTGACGAGATCGCAGCCATCATCCATTGTGATATGCGGCTTGAGATCAAGCGCCGCATTCAGGTGGCGGTAGTAGGTTTCTTTGTCTTCGCCCTTGATGGCATACACGGGGATTTCATCATGTGCCACGAGCGAGGCCGCCACATCATCCTGGGTTGACAGGGGATTGGAGGCGGTCAGAACAACCTCTGCGCCCGCTGATTGCAGGGTACGCATGAGATTGGCGGTTTCAGTCGTGACGTGCAGGCACGCGGCAATCCGCACACCCGCCAGCGGCTTCTCTGCCGCAAAGCGTTCCCGAATGGCCCGCAAGACTGGCATTTCCAGCTCTGCCCATTCGATCCGATAGCGCCCGCCTGTGGCAAGGCTTGCATCTTTGACATCATAGTTCTGGTTTGAAATAGCCATGCAGGTGTTCTGCTCCTCTAATTGTCACGTGTTGAAGGCGGCATTGTATCATAAGAGATTGCGAAGAAAAGAACCGAATCAGGCCAGCAGAGCGTTCAACTGTCCTTGATCGTCGTGCGTCATGCGGAAACGGGCCATGAATTCCAGCGGAGTAAAGCGATGATTCTGTGTGCCAATCTGTTCCAGCACATAGGTCGCGCACAAGGCCCCGACCTCAGCCGCCAGCTTGACGGGTAAATCCTTCGCCAACCCTGTGATCAGGCCGGCACGGAAGGCATCGCCTGCGCCTGTGGGGTCTTTAATCTCACTGGGGACAAAGGTATCGACCTCTGTGATTGTATTGCCCTGGTAAATGTGCGAGCCATCTTTGCCATGTGTGATGACAAGGGTTTCGACGCAGGCCCGCAGGTCATTCAGGCTCATGCCCGTCTTGTCCTCGATCAGATGCGCTTCATATTGATTCACAACCATCAGCGCCGCCCCCTGCATATCGCGGCGCAGCGTGTCGCCATCCATGCGGGCAATCTGCTGGCTCGGATCGTAGACGAAGCGCAGGCCCTTTTGACGACATTCCTCTGTGAGATTGGTCATGGCCTGGGGATCGTTGGGCGAGATGATGACGAGATCGGCGCTGGGGTCGGCCAGATTGGAGATGTTGTAATCGCGGGCCAGGGCCATCGCGCCGGAATAGAAGGATGAAATCTGATTGTTCTCCTGATCGGTATTGCAGAAGAATGACGCCGTGAAGACATGATCCAACTGGCGCACAGTGCTGCAATCGACGCCCGCACTCTCCAGCCAGTTGCGATAATCGGGGAAGTCGCGGCCCGCCGTCCCCATGAGGCGCGGCTTGAGACCGAACAGGCTCATGGTGTAGGCGATATTGGCGGCAATCCCGCCCCAGTGCTTGGTCATCTCTTCGACAAGGAAGCTGAGGCTCACCTGGTTGAGAGATTCGGTGAGGATGTGTTCGCGGAAGCTGCCGGGGAAGCGCATGAGATAATCATAGGCGATAGAGCCTGTGACGAGGATATTATCCATAAAATATTCGCCTGGGGACTCCGGGCTTTAACCCGGTGGGGAAAGGCGTACTTCCTTTCTAAATCGCTGTCGCCGTCAGAGTGATTTCCCCGAAGGGAAGGAGCGATTTAAGTGACCTATGGCTCGCTCCGGGCCGCACCCGTTTCCGGGGAAATGTTTTCCTCGACAAAGTTAGAGAGCGGTTTTGTGTGAACGACACTGACTTAGACCCTCAGCCTGTTTAATCGTTCACCGCAGAGTTCGGAACTGGA
>DAOTUR010000070.1:0-8881 GCA_034436915.1 Anaerolineae bacterium | reverse complement strand
GGGAGCCAACCGTGTCGTTCACACATAAACCGTCTCATAACTTTGTCGAGGTGAACATTATCCGTGAAAACGGAAACGGCTCGGAGCGAGCCAGCGGTAACTCAAATCGCTCCCTCCCTTCGGGGAAAGCACTCTGACGGCTATACCTACCAGAAAGGACAAGGCGCTATCCCTCCCCATGCCTAAAGGCAGGGGTCTCGCGCGCCGATTCGATGAAACATGCTTTCTCTTCTTTCCGCCGCTATTTTCGGCGCAGCCGCGAGACAGGCCAGTCCGTTGTTCTGCTGGCCCTGGGGTTCATCGCGCTGGCAGGCTTTGTGGGCATCACGACGGACATCTCGCTGATGTTCGTGCGCTATGCTCAACTGTCTCGCGCCGTTGATAGTGCGGCGATTGCTGCGGCTAACCAGATGCGCCAGGATCGCAGCAATGCGTCGGTGCAGTTGGCCGCCCGTCAGTTCATTGAATTTTATGGGCTGAGTCCTGAATCGGTGATCGTTGATACCTGCCTCACCACCAACTTCTCGGATGCTGATCTGTGTACCGAGGATCAGTCCAAGTTGGTGCGCGTGCGAGCCTTCTTCAAGCAGCCGACGGTGTTTATGCGCTTGCTCGGCGTACAGTCGTTTGATATGTGGGTCTCGGCCACCTCGCAAACAGCGGCGCTCGACGTGGTGATCGTGATGGATGTGGCTGAAACGATGGCCGCCGAGACGACCTATGCGGACTGGACCAAGACCGAGCGCTTGAGTGATATCCCTGGCGCGGCCCCCGTCAAGACGACCAACTACGGTGTCATCTATCGTGCGCCGCATATCAATGAGATCGTCGGAGCGCTTTACAAGACGGAAACAAACGGCAGCATCCTGTCAGGTTATGTCACCGATCTGTATCAGAACGGCACGGCAGGCGTCCCCGCGCTTCTGAAAACGCCGCAGATCAACGTGAACTCGCTGCTGACATATTATCCCTATACGCCTAATGTCACCCCGCCTGTTTTCCCTGGTACGAACAATTCGGGCTTGGATTCGGATGGATCGAGCACGTCTGACCCCAAAGGAACATTGGGCCAGTACAACGTCACCAATAACAGCAAGTACGAAGGCAAGCCGGAATTCCGCGTCGAGTATAATAACACTTACTTCGGCACAACCGCCAAACAGCCGCGCTCGGAATGCCGTGTGCGCTTCTACCCGCCTGCGATCAACGCGGAACCTAGCGCGTATCGCGGCACAAAGAATGCTGATGGGTCATGGAAATCGTATGGCAGCTTCCTGGTCGATGCCGGGATGGCCGCTCAGCCGCAGTTCGATGGGTTCGTGCCGACCTATAACTACTATGGCTGCTGCAATGACCCGGATGGCATGGACGCTCGTGATGCCGGGGATGCAGGGACATACCAGCCCAACGCCAGCTTCGAGGATCTGGTCTGTCAGCCCTTCAAGCAGGTGCGTGAGGCAACCTTCGGCTTCCTGGATCGTATCGACTTCCTGCGCGGAGATCGCGCTGCCTTCGTCACGTATGATCGAACGGCCTTCCTGGTCAACCCATTCCCCTATTTGACGGGTGCTGTTGGCGATGAAACCAAACGCCCTGGCGCAATGCTCGACAGCAAACAGGCGGCTTATCTCACGCTGAAGAATCTCATCGGCGTGCGGGCTGAACCGTTCTTCTATCTGATGGCACAGCCGGGTGTGAGCAGCAATCCTGCCGGAAGCCTCCTCACCAGTTGGCCGGGCCAGTCCGCTGGCGCAACGACAGACGGTGTGCCGATTGCAGTGAACTATGCGATAACGGGCTATGACCCAACAGATATCTCTATTCCAGCCTCGATCAACTATCCCGTCTATGGCAACTGCGATGTGCGAAATGCAATGGCCAGTCCGTCGGATCGCTCCCTCTTCCCCAACGGTATGGCGAATGCCTCGCTGCCGAGTGAGCTATCACGCGGCAGCAACGATGCACGCGGCTATGATGTGGGCTGGCTGAACCACGCCAACGACACAGGTAACTATCCCGGCAGCGGCTCAGAGGCGATTATCTCAGGCACAGGCGTGAATCGCGTTTACAACGTCGTCGATATGGCCTACGACTATCGTGCGGCCTGCCGTACCAAAAATATCGGTGCAGCCCTGCGTGAGGCCAATAACGCCCTGCTCAATCCCAGCACCAGCCGCCGCTTCGGCACGATCTGGATCGTCGTGTTGATGAGTGATGGTGGCGCAGGCGCAAGTGATCCGGTACGGCGCAATGGGGCTGTTCCTAAGCCGTCCAAGCCCTATCAAGCCAACAAAGAAGACCCCACAAAGCCAGCGCTGGTCACGTCCTACGGCGCACGCGGGGAATACGGCTTCTTCGGTCTCTGCCCCATCGGGACACCAAGCAATCCGGGTGAGCTGATCACGTATGACAACGACACGCTGAAGCAGTATGTCACAACGGCTGGGACAGCGGCGAACAACCCGACCTATCCCCAGGCCAAGCCGCCCTACTGTGCCGACGAGATACCGGAATCGCGCCATACCTGTGATTTCCGCCCGCTGCTCACACTGGCAGGTCATCCATCACGCAATAACTTCGTCTCAGCCGGCATCAACCCGCTGCAAGATAACGATTATGTGAAGGCAGGTGGCGATCCAACCCTGCCGGCGGGATCAACCGATGCCCAGGTCTTCGCCTGGAACAAGCTGCGTAATCATCTTTATGATGTGGATATAGGCGATAAGGCCAACACCGGCGTCAAGAATGATCTGCCACGCGGTGGCTGCGATCCCCTCTACGACGTGGAAGATTATGCCCGCGATTGGGCCGACTATATCGCCATCGCCAACCTGGGAACCGTCACCACCAGCACTGCCCAGGTTCCGACTCTCTTCACGATTGGCTTTGCGATTGAATTCACGGTGAAACGTGAAGCAGTCAATGGGGCGATCACAAATTATGTTTCAGATGTCAGCAAGACGGTCAATGATCCGGCCAACGCGACATTGGCCCAGACCAACTTCAAAGCGCTGTGCCGCCTGAACGTCCAGAACTGCCTGGGCGAACAACTGCTGCGCTACATCGCGGATATCGGCGACAACAACCGCATCGACAATGATTACTACCAGGATCTGATGTACGAATGGTACAAGTTCAAGGCTCCGGTGAAACCCGGCGATGATCTGACCAGCTACCTCGATGGTCTGGTTGGCGCGGATGGTTTGACGACATTTGGATCACGCGATGCCTGCCAGACGCAGAACGTCGGCCCGGTCAACAACACCTACAATAAGGATGGCAGTGTCGCGCCTGCCGCCGTGATGAGTGCAAGTGAAATCGCAGAAGAGTGGGGACAACTGCGGGCCAATCTGAGCTGCGGAAACTACTACTACTCGCCCAATGCCGATCAGCTCCAGTTCGTGTTCGATGATATTGCGTCTCGTATGTTCACGCGGTTGTCGCGTTAAGAGGAGTGAGAATTCTATGAGCAGTCCACTACTTCGTCCTCAGGCTCGTTCCAAACAGCACGGTCAAACCCTGGCAGAGTTTGCAATTTCTCTGCCGCTGGTGCTGCTGCTGCTGTTTGGTATCCTGGAATTTGGGCGTATCTTTCAATCATGGGTGACGTTGCAAAACGCCGCCCGCAGCGCCGTCCGCTATGCTGTCACGGGCCAATATAATGATCAGAAATACGATATGGATTGGCTGATCCCCTGCTATCTCACCGATCAGGTGATGACGGGCAGCAACCAGGTTATTCCGCAGTATTCGGCGTCAGGCACAAAAAATCGTCCGGTGCAGGTCTATAATCCAAGCGATTCCAGTGTCAAGCCGCCGAGCCAGGATTATGAAGATGTCTCGATTAACAGCACCCTTCTGTTGAGCGATCCCAAAAACAACGGCTTTGCTCGCCGCGTCTATCAGTCCTACACCTATAAAGACGCCTCGAACAACACGGTGGTCATCATCGACAAGTGGAAAGTGCTCAACGATAAGACGCTCCAGGATATCAAGACCCGCCTCAATCCGGGCAGTATTCGGGTGGTGGCGCTAAATCCGGACGAGTCGCTGTATGCGACCTGGTATGGACGCGATGGCGAGGACTGCACGCCGAATGACGACACGCTGCAATATCGCAAGGATATGCTGCGTTTGCCCTCGATTTATGATGAGGCGCGGCGCGGCGCGGCGGGTCTGGCCTTAGATACCTCGCTCACGCCGGATGGTTCGCTGCCCAACCTCAAGAAATTCCTCTACAACTACTGGTCGAATCCGAGCGTTAACCAGGAGAATGAGGCATGGTTCAACGTCATGATTTGCAGCGCTCGCAGCCGTATGTATTCCACCTCGGAAACATCGATTACGAATAATCCTGATGACAGCTTTTCCATGAGCAGTGATCCAGCGTTCATCGCGCAGGCCACCGCCCGCTTCCACACTTTTCGCGGCCCTGGTCAAGCGCCCAATGGCAACGCCGGCGATGCCTACGTCGGTGGAGCCTGCTTGCTGAAAGAAGCCCCGATTAGCACCAATCCCAATATGGTCAACAACTACAACGCACCCTGGGCCGATGCAGGCAGCGCCGGTGAGCGCGTGGTCATCATCGTCACTTACAATCATCCGCTGGTCACGCCGATTGGGTTGGCGAAGTTCATACGGATGCAGGCCAGCCGCTCCGCCGTCAACGAAGCCTTCAAAATTGTGAATGCGGAACGCGCCGTTGGTGGTGGTGGTGCAGGCAATCAGAACATCTTCAACACCAACACCCCGCTGCCTGCGACTGCGACGCCGACCTACACATTTACGCCGACAAATACATTGACGCCGACGATCACCCCTCAGGCAAGCGCGACGCCATCGCAGACGCCTTTCGACTGCGCCAAGCTGTACGCCACCGATGTGCAGTTCAGCGGCATCAACACGATTTATGTGAAGCTGCAAAACGACAATATCGATGACACGAACTATCTGTATACCAAGCTGGTCTGGCCGGCCAACAACGTGCTGAAAACCAATGTCGATGCTTATGCCGGGTTTGTCAGTATTCAAAATCAGGTCAACTGGACAGGTTACGATAACAAGGCCAACGTAGGCACGCTTTTCACCAACAGCAACATCTACGGCGACTCGTTCCTGGAGCAGAATGCGGCCAATCCCGACGACGTATATACACCGGGTGTGTATACACTGATCCCGGCCAAAGGCTCATCGCGCTGGCAGATCACCATCCTCGGCCTCAATACGCCGTTGTATAACGTGATGAATCTGTGGGAACTGGCAGGCACGGTCATTACCATCCAAAATCCTGATGCACCGAACACACCCTGTAATATCCCGCTCACAGGGCCAGCCGTCGAGCCTCCCCCACCCACCCCGTTTGGGCAGGTTCCGACGGCAACCTTTACACCGAACTGCGCCAGCCTGTTCATGAAGATTCAATTCGTTGAATTCATGCCGAATGGTGACGTTCGCCTGAGAGTCACGAATCTGAGTGCCTCACAGCCGGGCTATCTCCAGGGCTTTACCATCCAGTGGCAGGCCGCTAAAAATGCGGTTCCGACCCTGAAATTTGGTCGCTTGAGCATTGGCGGCAAGAACGGCAGTGATGTACCCAGCGGCAGCAATCCCAACGCTGCTGGTGTTGCCATCTGGGAAGGGGCTAACGGCGGCGCGACGACTGCACCCACCACCGCTAACAAAGCCAGCCTCCCTGAGTGGAAGCAAAGCTACACTTTCCCGCCCGGCACCGTTAGAGATGTGTATCTGCACTTTGTTGGTACAGGGGCCGATAGCTTGTCAGCACGCGGTGTGCCGCGCTCGGCCTTTAACGGCTCGAAGCTGATCATCTCGTGCAACCCTAATGGCACAGGCGGCAATGGCGGCAGCGGCGGCCAAAACGGAGACATCCAGTTCGACGCAGAACAGACGCCGACCCCTCCCGGCCAGCCCACGGCAACGGCTTCGCCCGCGCCGACGAATACGCCGAGAAATACCAATACCCCCAGACCAACCAGCACGCTTGGCCCGACATCTACCACTGCGCCGACGAGGACAAGCACCAATACGGCGCTGCCGCCGCCCACCAGTACGCCGAGACCGACCTCAACGCCGCCTCAGGGTCTGTAAAAATATAACTGGGCTGCGGCAGGAGCTGCTAATCCATCTCCTTTTCTCCAAACGGTCAGACACATGTCTGACCGTTTTGGATTCAGGCCGTTGGCACACAGGCGTCCGAGAATCGCACGCCTGTGTTTTTTGTTTGTGCGATGTCGCCTATACTTAGAGACACATTGGTCGATGGCACGAGAGGACGAATAACGTGCAGCGAAGCGTAGGACTCATCATCGCGTTGGGACTGCTGACGGGGGTGGTACTGGCTCAGGTTCAACCGTCAGCCGTTGTCGGAGATATTGTGACGGGCGGAAGTCCCGCCGCTGGCACACTCGTGACCCGCATTGCGGATCGTTTTCGCGCCGAAGGCTACCAGGGCAACCTGCTGGTCGACTCAGTGGGCACAACGACAGGGTTTGCCCAATTTTGCAGCGGTCAGCAGGATATCGTGAATGCGGATCGTCTGGTGACGGAGCAAGAACAAAGCGCCTGCACTGCCACAGGCCGTACCGCCACCGCCTTCCGCATCGCCTCCGATGCAATGGTCGTGGCCGTCAGCCCGCAAAACACGTTTGTCAACAGCCTGTCAACGGCTGAATTGGTACAGTTGTTCAGCACTGCCCTCAACTGGTCGGACGTGCGCCCGGAGTGGCCCGCCGCCCCGATTCAGCGCTACACACCGTCCAGCGGCACAGAGGATTTCAACTATCTGGTAGATGCGCTGTATGGTGGCAACAGCCAGCCCTTCGCAACCGCCATTGGCACAAAGGCCAACAGTGATTACACGCTGGCCCTCACCAATATTCAGAACGATCCCAATGCGGTGGGCTTCTTCCCCGCAGGCTTCGCGGCCCAGAACAGCACCGCCCTGCGCGTGATTCCCATCAATGGCGTGGCCCCGGATGCCTCCAATATCAGCCTGGGAACGTATCCGCTGATCCGCCCGATTTACCTGTACTCAGATTTGACATTGATGGCACAGCAGCCACAGGTCGGATCATTCATCAGGTATGCGCTGGATATCTCTGGTGAAATACTGGTCAACGCCGGCCTGTTCCCGGCCTCCCCGACGGATCTGGCGCAGGCCAAACAACTGGCCGCCCAGGGTTCGATTCAGACGACAGTCCCCGCTGCCACCTCCCCCACCAGCGCCGCGCCTGCCGAGCCACTCAGCGCGGTCTACTGTGCCAGCACCAGCGATAATCTCACGCTGAATGGACAGGCCGTCCCGTCAGCGGGCGGCTGTACCTGTGTGCGCGTCTATGGCCCGCATCAACTCACATCGCAGCCGGATCTGTATACAGGCTTCGATGTCAATCAAATCCAGACCCTCAGCCAGAGCACGACGCAGTGTCTAGGCGGCGTGACAACCTACGATTGGACGCCTGTCAGCGGCTTCGCCAATCCAGTGCTGACGCCCAATATCAACAATCTGCCCTCGCCCACCCCTGTGCCGGATGCCACCTCCCCGGCCCAGGCGACCCTAAATCAGACGCTGACGAATCTGCGGGCCGATCTGGATCAACTGGCCTTCGCGGTGAGCAGCACACGGCCCGACGGCTGGAGCGGAAGCTCTGACCTGACCAATGCCAATCTGCCGCTGCTCATTCGCCTTGATCTGGAATATCTGGCCTCCGCCGCCATTGGCGATCAGCGTCCTGTAGGATGGTTTGGCTCTGTGCCGAGCACGCCGGATGCCCTGGTACGCGATATTCGTCATGATCTTGAACTGCTGGCCGATGCCTATATAGGCCAGAATAAACGGCCTGAAAATTGGATTGGCGATAACAATCCGCTGGTGCGCTGTGATCGCCCGACGCAGACGCTCATCAGCCTGTTGCAGCGCGGCGGCGTCTTCACACTCACGACAGCGGGCACAGATCCGCAGTTCTGCCTCCTGGCGATGCTTGAAGCCACCACCTTCAGTGAGCGCACGCTGCTGTCAAATCCGGTGGATCAGCCGATCTTCTCGTCAGCGGTGCGGGCCTCCTCGCTTGGAGCCAACACCATCGATACCGATTTTGCGGTGGCCTTCCTGGATCGCTCGGCTGTGCTGTCCGTGGGGCTTATGCCAAAAGAGACCCCCATTACGCCTGTCGCCCGCAGTACAGCCGAGTTTTCGCGGATGACGTTGATTCAGGGCGATGGTTTCCTGGCGTTTGTCGATTACCGCGATACCACGCTGACAGAAGAGGAATTCCAGACGCTGCCCAACGCGGATGAGTATCCGACAGAGCCGTTCTGTTCGGCGGATTGGTGCGGGAAGTAGACGGCTCCCTGTCCCTCCCCGTTTCGCAAGGAGGGACTTTACCCCTCACCACCCGGCCTCCTCTCCCACAAGGGGTGAGGAGGTGCAAAACAGGGCATAAAAGCCCCCCTGTGGGAGAGGGGTGAAAATAGGACGAGTCTACGAAGTAAGCATCCCCATCCCTGAAGGGAGGGGCTTTTAGCCTCAGTGCTTACCAGACTTGGCCTGAAAAGGCTCCGTTAGAGACGAATAGATAGGCACTTCGGAATGCCTCACCAGTTCCGAACTCTGCGGTGAACGATTAAACAGAAGGCTTGGGAGCCAACCGTGTTGTTCACACAAAACCGTCTCATAACGTTGTCGAGGTGAACTTTATCCGTGAAAACGGAACTATGAAAGGTAACTTTCGATGCAACGTGTGCTCGTGATCGACAAAAACAAGAAGGCCCTCATGCCCTGCCATCCCGCACGGGCGAAAGAACTGTTGGACAAGGGGAAAGCAGCGGTCTATCGCCGCTTTCCATTCACCATCATTCTGAA
>DAOTUR010000069.1:0-4314 GCA_034436915.1 Anaerolineae bacterium | reverse complement strand
AACTCGCTCCGATCCATTCGTATTGAGTTCAAAACATAAGCCGTATTTTTCGCATCTGTTGAGATGGCAGTGATATGCGAAAAGTCTGATAGGTTTTGAGAGTTCGTGCTCACCGAAGTCGATGAATCCAAACGTGTCATGTGCAAAGTCCAGCTAAGTTGGTACGCATGGGACACGATATATCGCGCCCCCAATTCGACCTCAAATTGACATGATATCGACACAACCAATCACGGCGTCTCGATGCTCTGGACAGCCTCAAGCGGCGTCACCCCTCCATAGAGAATCTTCATCAGGCCCGGCAGATAACGATCCATCGTCATGACATTGGCGTACACAAGATGTTTCGCCAGGGCGAACGAGAGATCATCGCCTTCCACATCAATACTGGTCTTGTAGCGCACTTCTCCGTCGCTGTAATCCATCTCAAAATTGCCAATGACCATGCCATAATTGGCCCGCGTGATGAATTCGGCGGCGTCAGGGCGTTTGTCTTCCGGCACATTGACGGGTGCGACAGCATAAAAGAGAAGCTGCTGTTGTTGTTCGCGGGCACGGGCATAACACTGGAAGTTGCCGTTTTTGCCGGAATAGTTCAACGCGATGACGGCATCATCATCGCGCAGATGATAATTCCAGTTGTCCTCATCGAAAAACCGCTGAATTGCATCGAGAATCGTTAGTTCATTCACAGAATCCCCTTATCGGTACAATGATGAGATAATTGAACTCGTGGAAGCCCTCACCACGCCAATAGGCTGACTTCATTATAAGACATTTGCGCTTTAGCAGAAATGCATCCGTCTTAAAAATGTCTTTCGATTACCTGTCATTTTTCTCGCGCTGTCTCTGCTTGCCATTCAGTGTGCAGCACGCTACAATGCGGCGCATAGGCGGCACTCGATCCCATCTCCCCCACGATTTGCTTAAATAATCATACGATCCCTTAATCGGGTTCATGGCCTTCTGGGAGTTGAGATCGATGACATCCTCTTACTACATCGAACGTGAGATTCAAGAGCAGCCATCTGTGCTGCGCGGATTGCTCACAACCGAGACCGAATACGTTCAGCGCATGGCGCAGGCGATTCATGCCTTCAACCCCACCTTTGTGCTCATTGCTGCACGCGGAACCTCGGATAATGCCGCTCGTTATGCCCAGTACCTGATGGGCATCGAACTGCGCTGGCCTGTGGCGCTGGCTGCCCCTTCCATCAATACCCTCTACAATGCGCCGCTCAATCTCTCGCGGGCGCTCGTGATTGGCATTTCGCAAAGTGGGCGGGCGGCCGATGTTCGTCAGGTGATTGAGGAGGCGCGGGCCTCCGGTGCGCTGACGCTGACCATCACCAACGATGCCAACTCGCCTCTTGCGCTGGCCGCCGATCATCATATTGCCCTGCACTGTGGCGAGGAAATCAGCATTGCCGCCACCAAAACCTATACGGCGCAGCTCACGGCTGTCGCCCTGCTTGTGGCGGAATTGAAAAACGAGGCTGCCTTCCGCAAAACGCTGGAAGATGTCCCGGAATACGTCGCTCAAACCCTCGAACTGGGAACGCACATCCCGCAGATTGCTCAGCGTTATCGTTATGCTGAACGCATGGTGGCACTGGGACGCGGTTATAATTACTCGACGGCCTTTGAACTCGCGCAAAAAATTCGTGAGCTGTGCTACATGCCCGTTGAGGATTACAGCGAGGCGGATTTTCGGCATGGCCCGATTGCGATGGTTGTCTCCGGCTTCCCGGCCCTGGTGATTGCGCCAAGCGGCGTCACACAGCCCCTGATGATCGATCTGCTGCAAAAACTGCGCTCCCTCAAGGCAGAGTGCCTCGTCATCTCCGATACGGAAGAGGCGCTTGCTCTGGGACATATTGCCCTGCCGCTGCCCACCAATATCCCTGAATGGCTCAGTCCGATCTGTGCCGTGATCCCCGGCCAGCAGTTGGCGATGAATATGGCACTGGTTAAAGGCCATCCGGTGGATCGCCCTGAAGGCTTGAGCAAGGTGACGATCACAAAATAGACCCAGGGACTACTTGGGACTAAAACCCGCTTTGGCCCGTACAATGGGGTCTTTAAAGCAGCGGCGTGACACGCTGATCGGTGTACACGATAACGTAGTCACAATTTTTGCAGCCTGCGATAGGATCACAACGGTTCACAGCGTTTTTGTAGGGGCGCGATATATCGCACCCCTACGCCCATCCTAATAAAATGGGATGCGCCACACCACGCTGTTATGTACATCGACCAACGCGCTGTGCCTCTACAAAAGCGCTGTGATCCCATTGTGTTATTTTTGCGTCAAATCGGCTGGCCCGCCCTCGCGGAAGGCATCCAGCAAGCTCACGCCTGTCATCTCGGCAGGCTGCGGCACACCGAGTAGATCGAGAATCGTGGGCGCGACATCGGCCAGCTTGCCGCGTGACCGCAGACGATAGTAGCCGCCGCCGCCAATCACAAACAGGCCCACCGGATTGGTCGTGTGATAGGTGTGTGGCTCCCCGGTTGCCAGTTCAACCATGCGCTCACAGTTGCCATGATCCGCTGTGACGAGCACCATGCCGCCTTTGGCAACAACCGCCTCGACCAACTGCGCCGCGCAGCCATCCACCGTTTCACACGCTTTCATGGCCGCTGCCAGCGATCCCGTATGTCCCACCATGTCCGGGTTGGCGAAGTTGATGAGCAGGAAATCATCATTGTGTGATTGCAAACGCTCAAGCGTGGCCTGTGTCAGTTCAGGCGCACTCATCTCCGGCTGCAAATCATAGGTGGCGACTTTGGGCGACGGAATAATGCGGCGATCTTCGCCAGGAAACGGCTCTTCAATGCGCCCATTGAAGAAGAACGTCACATGGGGGTATTTTTCCGTCTCAGCGGAATGATACTGCTTCAAGCCGGCGTTGCTGACGACCTCAGCCAAGACATTCTTGAGTTTCTCTTTGCCGAACAGTACTGAGACAGGATAGTTGTCCTCATAGACGGTGAAAGTCACGATATGCAGATCAGGGGTCAGGCGCTCACCCGCGTAGGCAGGCGTCAAACCTGTGAGCGCTTCAATCATCTGGCGCATCCGATCTGCGCGGAAGTTGTAGCTGATAACGACATCGCCCGGCTGGAATTTCAATTCATCACTTGCGCCAATCACCGTCGGGATGACAAATTCATCCGTCACGCCCGCCGCATAGGATGCTTTCAGCGCTTCGCCAGCGGTCTGCGCCCGTGCCTCGCTCTCGCGGAAGACGATGGCGTTATAGGCTTTCAATGTGCGTTCAGTCCGCTTATCACGATCCATCGCATAGTAGCGCCCGCTCAGGGTGGAGATGCGCCCATTCTTGGTCTTGGCAAGGCGTTCTTCCAACTGCGTCACAAAGCCGATACCGCTCTCCTGCGGGGTGTCGCGGCCATCGGTGATGATGTGGATGATCGGGTTGATGCCCGCCAATTCTGTCCCATCCAGCAGCGCATCGAGGTGGCGCTGATGGCTGTGAACGCCGCCATTGCTCAGGAGGCCGATGAGATGCACATTTTTGCCGTGTGTCTTGGCATAGGCGAAGGCTTCTATCAGGCCCTCATGCTTGGCAAAGGAGCCATCCTGGATCGACAATTCCAGGCGTGTGATATCCTGGTAGACGACGCGCCCCGCCCCCAGATTGAGATGACCAACTTCGCTGTTTCCCATCTGCCCGGCTGTCAGTCCCACCGCTTCTTCCGAGGCATCGACAACGGCGCGTTCCTGAGTCGCCAACCAGTGGTTGTAATGCGGCGTTTTGGCGAGGAGAGGTGCGTTGCCCGCCTCCATTTCGCGGATGCCCCACCCATCCAGGATGATGAGCATGACGGGGCGAACGGCAGGCCGTGCAGTCTGTTCAGACATGTGTTTTCTCCTACGAGTAATCGATGCAGCACGGAGATGAGTTGTACCATAGAACGTCGATCAAGGGGTAAGGTCAATCGTGACGAAACGAAGACAGATGAGATTGAAATTACGTTTATGACCGGCGTAACGCAGCGACGTTGATGTTTAAAAAACTTTGTTTACGGAATGGAGCGATGATGTCATGTTATGATGCTGGCAATCGCCCATAAATAGCAGGCTCCTCTGATGACAATCGATGTCACATGGTATGACGAAGACCAGACAATTTTACATATTCAATATCACAGTCAATGGACGCTTGAAGATTTTCATCAGATGCTGGATCAGTCGCACCGCATGACAGACAATGGCCGTTCCTTTGTCGCCATTGGGGATTTTTCGCAGAGTTCGATGCTGCCTAACAGTCTCCTCTCCACCAGTCGCCG
>DAOTUR010000068.1:0-4230 GCA_034436915.1 Anaerolineae bacterium | reverse complement strand
TCAATTTTTGATGGCAAGGAATTTTTAAAGGGCCAAAGCGCTTTTGTAGGGGCGCGATGCATCGCGCCCCTACGCCAATCCCATATCAAATTTACGACTTGCACCATTGGTTATATAGGCGCGTGCGACAAAGGCCCTTATAGGGGCGCGATATATCGCGCCCTGATGATTTGTAGGGGACTCGACGTGGGCAGGATGTATTCTGCCCCTACAAACCCATGATTCTCACGGATAGGTGAATGATTACACATGAAAATCCTGTAATGTGCCTCGCCTCTCCCCTAATCGCCCGATGTCACCCGCACCGCCTGGAGCATCTGTAAATCGTTCTTGGTGTAGTAGCCTCGGAAGAAGGCGCGTGCTGACCAGCGATTCATAAACCACGCGATATAGACGGTCACGCCAATCATGGCAAAGAGATAAATCTGCGAGGCTATCGCTGCAAAGCCTGTCGCGGAATCAATCCCTTGATTGGCATCAGTGTTGGGGATGGTGAGCAGGCCCCAGGTGACGATGCAGTACAATGCTGTCATCAACGGAAAGACGAAGCGGGCCACCGGCGACTTGCCGCGCCAGGCCCAGATCGCCAGCAGCAGATAGATCAAGGCTCCTATGCCCGGTATAAGCAGAGGCTGATAGGTGACATCTTTAAAATCGAGGCCCGACATGCCACCGCTGGCATCCACCTGCACATAACGGGTCAGATAAACGAAGATCGCAATCATCAAGGCCGGGATGAATGAGAAGATAAAGACTCCTCCTGCAAGGGCCAGGATGACCCCAAAGGGACGGCGCGGTTTGGTGGAAGTGGTCATAAGCATATTCCTCGGATGCAATAGGATGTGATATTTGTTCTGTAATACAGCACTAACACAAATAGCAATTGCGCCAGTGTCATATTTTGCTATACTGTAAAGATGTTAATAATGTCTTTGTTGGATGGGAACGATGAAAATCCAGGAACATATCGAACAAGCTTATCAAAAACTACTCGATACCACTACCAAAACTCGCGTCACGCTTTTACATCCGCAGAGCAAATATCGTTCGCTGCTGCTCGCCAAGCTGCTGCAAGAACCAAACTCTACAATATTCTACTATGCGATGGGTTCAGATGATATTCACTTGAAAGCATTTCTGAACAATTTGAGTCATCGCTTTGCCAATCAACATCCTACCTTTGGCCGCCGTATCAACATGCTGCCCTATGAGGTGCATGATGCACCGGAAAAGAACCTTGATCTGCTGTTGAAGACCTTCGTCCAGGAAATTCGTGAGATCAGCGATGGTCAGATGGCGCTGATTGTCTTCGACGAATATGATTGCAGCGATGAAGCCGATGATATCCATCGCTTTGTTGAAGAGCTTGTGGATGTGCTGCCGGAGAATGCCCGCGTCATTATCAACAGCCGCACCCTGCCGCGTCTGCCCTGGGTGGCGATGGTCGCCCGCCAGCAAGCGGCCCTGCTGCGCGACGACACCCTCGTGCAGGATAATTTCTATGAGACCAACAGCGACGGCTCAATGCGTCTCCAGGTGTACGCCCTGGGGCCTGGGCGCGTGCTGCTCGATGATAATTTGATCGATACCTGGGAAGGCCATCTGCCGCGCCTGCTGTTCTTCTTCGCGCTGGATCGGCATATCGTGACCCGTTCCGCCATTTGCCATGCCTTCTGGCCGGATCTGGAGATCGATCAGGCGGTGAATGTCTTCCATGTGACCAAGCGCCGCCTGCACAAAGCCCTCAATCTCGATGTGCTGGTGCATCATGAAACCCACTATCAGATCAATCCTGATCTGAATGTGTACTACGATGTGGTGGAGTTCGTTGAGACGCTCATGAAAGGGCGCGACGAGAACAACCCGAATCGTATGGACGCATGGCAGCAGGCGGTCAAGCTGTACAAAGGTCCCTTCTTGCAGGGACATAACGAACCCTGGATTGAGAAGCGGCGGGCGGCCTTCAGCGTAGGCTTTGTGGAAGCGTTGAGCAATATGGCCGAGGTGCATGAGGCCGATGATCGCAAAGAGCAGGCCCTCAAGCTGTATATCCAGGCGATCAATGAAGACCCCACCCGTGAAGACCTGCATCGTCGTGTTATGGGCCTGTATGCTCAGATGGGTCGGCGCGGCGAAGCCCTCGTCCATTATCAGCAGTTGGAGCGCGTCATGCGCGAACGTTCTCGTCCCCTGACACCGGAGACAATGGCCCTGCATCAGGAAATTGTGTCGCAATAATTGTGGGCGATGTCATATCCCATGTGCCAAACGGGTGTCGTGATGACGCCCGTTTGCTTTATGCGTCATTTTGTTGCATCTATCACTGGAACGGCCTGCTGTTCGCCTATTTTGAGTACATCGGAAGTGATTATGAGGCGGATATGGCAATCATCGGCAGCGATCCGCTCACACACGAATGGTGGGCGCTCAACGATCCGATGCAGGAGCCTGTACAGGGCAGTTCAACAGGTGGTCAGGCAAGCGGCTGGTGGACAGATATGGAAGAAGTGTTCCACACGGATTAAGGACGTCTGATGCCGCTGCATATCGTGGACAGTCATGTTCATTTCTGGCAGCCTGAGCTGCTTCATTACGGCTGGTGGGCCGATCATGTCCCGAAGCAGGGCATGAGTCGCCCCGAAGAATGTCCCTCTCAATTTTCTAGTGAGCGCTTTTTCTCCTCGTAACGCCGCGCCGAGCGTTCACGATCCAGGCAGGCCGGGCTGCACCAATGACGGGTGGCGCTCTTCGTCGTATCGTAGAAGAGCAGAACACAACGATGGTTATGGCACTTTCTCAAGCGGCCCAGATCCATGCTCGTTAGCAAGCGCAGGGCTGAGAGTGCGATAGGCAGCAGCACACCCACTTGAGGATCATTGTCATAGGAATAGCCCCACTGTGGCACATGATCTCCCCGCCATATCAGCATCGGAGAGGCACGCCGCAAGATGGAGTTGAGAGCGTTTATATCATCCTCAGCGGCAGATGTACCCTCAGCAATATCACTAAACAATCGCCGCAGACTCCCACGCCACACCTTAATCACGTCAAGCAGGGCCTCATCATAGATCGGCGGCGGGCCAGACACAGCCTCCATGTCAGGATAATTCTGGCGGCACAAGGCCCACCACTGCATCAGCTCGTCCGGCGTTTGCAGAAGGTCAGCCGGCTTCCCGCGTACCGCCACCTCGGTATTGACCAGATCAAGCGCCATAACTTCGCCCACAAAGACGAATGGCGACTCAGAATGTTCACTCATCAGACACTCTTTCTCTTTCTTTAAATTATCCGTCTCAATCAGCGTATTGACAAGGATAAAAATCCATGAAATACTCTCTATATCCGCGTCTAATCTGTTCAAGACATGGATATTTTGATAAACATTTTCATGGAGAAATCATCATGACAGATCAGACAGTACACTCACAATCCGCCTTTCAAACCGGGCATATCGGCCTCAATGTCAGCAATCTCAATCGCTCCAAACAATTTTATCAGCAGGTGTTCAATTTTGATGTACTCGCGGAATCACAGAAAGAAGGCCGTGAATTTGCTTTTTTGGGCGATAAGCAGCGCATCGTGCTGACGCTGTGGCAGCAAAGCAGCAGCAGCTTTGAGAAGAATCAGGCTGGACTTCATCACCTGTCGTTTCAAGTTGACACGATGGAGATTGTTCATCAAATTGAGCACAAGCTGTGTGATATGAGTGTGCATTTTCTCTACGATGGCATTGTCCCTCACGCCGAGGGCGCACAGTCAGGCGGCATCTTCTTTGAAGACCCGGATGGCATTCGCCTGGAAATTTTTAGTTCCTCTGGCGCTGAAGATCACCATACCTCATCAGATGGCCCGTCCTGCGGGTTGTTCTAAAGGAAAAATCGTATGAAATACCATGAGGGTGAACTCGCGGTGCAAGCCCGCGCAGGTGTTCAGGCAATGGCACAGCGCATCGGACGCGGCATCCATGCTGAAATGCCATTGATTGCCCAGATGTTCTTGCAGGAGCAGAGGATTGCTGTGGCTGCCTCCATCGATAGCAAGGGCGATGTCTGGGCATCATTGCTGACTGGGGAGCCAGGGTTTATGTCTGCGCTGGATGAGCAAACGGTGCTCATCGAGATGAAACTTACATCTGGCGATCCTCTGGTCAGCAATCTTACCCATAACCCGCAGTTGGGCCTCATCGTGATCGATTTTGCCACCCGTCAACGCATCCGTCTCAATGGCACA
>DAOTUR010000067.1:0-1632 GCA_034436915.1 Anaerolineae bacterium | reverse complement strand
ACCCCCATAGCCAATCCGCTCCGACTCCACCGCTGCATACCAGCGCCTTTGCTGTTCGTCTAAGCGACTCATCAGCAGATTGATGAGTTCATGCTGGCTTTTGACGTCTGTTTGGATCGTCTCCTGGCAGTCGTTACACTCATACTCATGGATCGCTTTTTGTCCCATACTGCCCCTCATCTCAATCTTATTTTTTCTTTTGTCCTTCTCTATTCTACGGCTTTATTTTCAAACGCGTCCTTAGCGTGACCTGCCGCCACAAGTGCAGAGTATCGACATCAGCGGCACCGTTCAGGCGGGCATCGTCAATATTGGCGGCAGTCAGTATTTTTGGGGCGATGTGGTTGTCAATGTGACCTACATCCGCCAGCGTGTAATCACCTGCCCGACTGCACCGAATCCGCCCGCCCATTTTACGGGCCGTAAACAAGAATTAGACGATCTGCGGACGGTATTAGCCAGCGATCAAGTGGCAGCGATCACCGCAGTGCGGACAATGGGCGGCATGGGCAAGACCACGTTGGCACAGGCGCTCTGTCATTTGCCTGATAAACCGTTTGATGCCGTGTTATGGGCTTACATCGGCCAGGAGCCGCAGTCCACCTCGATCCTGATGGAGTGGGCGAGGTATGCCGTTGATGATTACGCCCTCAAACCCGATGCCAAACCCGAAGAAATCGCGGGATGGGTGCGTGGTCAATTGACACAATTGATGACCGGGCCGGAAAGCTGTGGAACCCGCTGGTTGGTAGTGTTCGACGATGTGTGGGATCACCAGACATGTTATGACGCGCTCAAGCTGTTACAGACGGCGCTGCCGCCAGGGGTGAAAACCCTCATCACCACACGGCAGGCAGAAACGGCCAGCCAATTGAGCGCCAAATCGATTGAATTGTATGAGATGAACAATGACGATGCGCTGGCGCTGCTGCAACGCCTCCGGGACAATCGCCACCTGACCGATGACCATCTAAAGCGAGCGGTGGCACTGGTCAAAGGCCATCCGCTGACGCTGGAATTGGCAGCGGCCAGTTTGAACCGCGCTGAGGATGGATCAGATATCACACACATTCTGGACGAATACGAGCGAGGTATCCGGGATGGCAGCCCTTTTGACGCGCTCAATCTGGGAGTGGAGACACCGCGCAGCCTGAATGTGGTCTTTGGGCGCAGCTATACGGCCCTGCCCCCGATTGAGCAGAGCCGTTTTCGGGCGTTGGGTATTTTGGCCTCGGATGCGGCCTGGAAACGACCGCTCGCAGGCGCTGTGTGGGAACTGAAAGACGAACGAGCCATCAGTGATGCTCATAAAGCGCTGCGGCTTAGGGCGTTTATACAGCAGGTAGACATAGACGGTGAGGCGGGTGAAATCGCCTATCGCCAGCATCCCCTGCTGCGGGCCTATGCGCGGGCGCTGCTGACGGGGGCCGGTGAGACGGCGAGCATCTTTGGGCGTTATGCCGATGTTGTCATTGAGACGTGCGAACAGTTTCGCACCCTGTCGATGGGGCAGTGGGATACGGCCTTAAGCTCGTTTTATCCTCATATTCATTATGTGGGCGATGAATTAGCGCAACATTATGAGCAGAATGCCGACCAACCCATTGACATCTTGACACGCTGCAGCGAGTT
>DAOTUR010000066.1:0-2266 GCA_034436915.1 Anaerolineae bacterium | reverse complement strand
AGGCTTTTCCAGATTAAAACAGAGACCAAGACGATGTAGAATAAAAGGACAAGCCACAAGATAATCACGGACGACGATCCAAAAATGGTTTGTTCGTATTGCCCCTCTCTGAATGGGAGCAGCTATTTCTTTGGAAAAGCCTAAGATGAAACGGGAATGGGATATTGAAGACCTCATCGAGCATTTCACGCTTTCTAAGCCTGAAAGGGATCTGTTACGCGGCAAAATAGAGGCCCATCAATTGGGTTTGGCAGTGCTGCTGAAAGGGTTCCAGTATGGAGGCACCTTTTTCAAGTTGAAACGAGACATTCCGCGGGTCGTGTTAGAGTTTGTGGCGCAACAGTTAGCGATTGAGGCGGAGACCTTTCGCCACTATGACTGGAGCGGACGCACCATCAAACAGCATCGTGCTGTGATTCGAAAATATCTGGGGTTTCGCCAGGCTCAGGCCACCGATCGGGTCCGGTTGGCGCGTTGGCTGATTGAGCAACCGACCCTGCGCTATGAGCACAGCCAGGGTCATTGGGTGAATCGGGCCTATGAGCACCTGCGTGAGCTTCGGATTGAGCCGTTTAGCGCCGATAAAATGGAGCGGATTGTGCGTTCCGCCCTGAATACCTATCAAAACCGGATGTGTCTGACGATTCAAGCCCGCTTGTCCGAGACGACAAAACAGCAGCTGAACGGCTTGCTTGACTCGGTTGTCTCAAGCCAGAGTCCCACCGAAAATCCCTGGTCACGTTTGGCGCTGTTGAAAGATGATCCCGATGGCGCCAATCTGAAGACTGTGCTGGAAGCCGGGGAAAAACTCCAGATGCTACGGGCCGTTGGCTTGCCGGCGCATGTATTTGAAACGATTGATCCGAAATGGATCGAGGTGTACCGCCAGCGGGCCATCGCCGAACATCCCAGCGATCTCAAACGGCATCCGGATGCCATTCGCGAGACGCTGTTAGCGGCGTTTTGTCAGACACGAGAAGCGGAAATCACAGACCAATTGATTGATATCTTGATCCAGGTGATCCATAAAATCACGACGCGGGCGACCCGAACCATTGAACAGAGGAGCCTCAAAGAGATCCAACGGATTTATGGAAAACAGGACATGCTGTTCAAAATGGCGAAAGCCTCGCTCACCGACCCACAGGGGTCGGTGGCCGATGTGATTTTTAAGGTTGTCAGTGAAGAAAAACTGCGTCAGGTGGTTCAAGAACGTGAAGACCAGCCTCTCACCTACCGACAGGAGGTGGGGCAGGTGATGCGTCGCAGCTATGGGCGACACTATCGACGGATGCTGGGGGTCATTCTGAAAACGCTACGCCATGCAAATGCAACGCTGGTCAATGCCACACTCGCCGTGCGTTGGCCGCATATCTGGGGTGAGGGACAGGTCGCCTGTGCCTCTGATGCCAGCAAGTTTGCTGTGCGGGGTGAAAATCTCAAATCTGAATGGCATGTTCGCTATCATGGTCGTGGCATCATGGTCTACTGGCATGTCGAACGGAAATCTCTGGCGATTTACTCGCAGTTAAAATCACCTTCATCATCAGAAGTCGCCTCCATGATGGAAGGGATCCTGCGCCATGAGACGTCGATGCCCATTGAGCGCCATTATGTCGATACCCATGGTCAAAGTGAAATGGCCTTTGCTTTCAGTCATCTCTTGGGATTCGAATTATTGCCCCGCTTAAAAAATCTGGCCCATCAAAAATTATCGCGCCCCGATGCTCAGACCTACCCCAACCTGGAACCGATCCTGTCGAAACCCATTGACTGGGCGTTAATCCAGCAGCAGTATGACATGCTCATTCAATATGCGGTCGCCTTGCGCGTTGGCAGAGCGGATGCCGAAACCATCCTCAAGCGCTTCACTCAGACCGAAGTTCAGCATTTAACTTATCGGGCGTTGGCCGAATTGGGCAAGGTGATCAAAACGATTTTCTTGTGCCAGTATCTGAGTTCCCAGACCCTGAGACGCGAAATTGACGAAGGCTTGAACATCATCGAAAACTGGAACAGCACCAATGACTATCTCGCTTATGGTCGCGGTGGGGAACTCGCGGGAAGACGCTTGCTCGATCACGAACTCTCGATGTTGGTCCTACAGCTTCTTCAGAACAGCCTAATTTATGTCAACACGCTGATGCTCCAGCAGGTCCTTGCAAAACCATACTGGTTCAAGCGCATGACGGTGGCCGATTGGTGGGCGCTCACCCCTCTCATTTATAGTCACATCAATCCCTATGGCCTGTTTGTGCTGGATCTG
>DAOTUR010000065.1:0-2414 GCA_034436915.1 Anaerolineae bacterium | reverse complement strand
TCGGAACTGGTGAGGCATTCCGAAGTGCCTATGTATTCGTCTCTAACGGAGCCTTTTCAGGCCAAGTCTGGTAAGCACTAGGGCTAAAAGCCCCTCCCTTCAGGGATGGGGATGCTTACCTGGGCAAAGCGATACGGATTGTCCCTATCATAGCGTGTGCCGCATGTGTGGAACATTAGAAGCGTCGGATATTTGCGGAGATTGAGAAAGTTTTCCCGCGATAACCGCGTCGTAGGAGGGTCTTTATTCGATATTTATGAAGAGAGCACTTGTATGGTCGCTGATATTCCTGCTAGCCACAAAGACCTTGTTGACCGTCCGATTGTCGTCGCCCTCGCCACCCTCATGCCTGATGGCACACCCCAGGCCACGCCTGTGTGGTTTGATTATGATGGGCAGTATATCCGCATCAACACGGCACGCGGACGGCAGAAAGACGAGAATATGCTGGAACGCCCTCACGTCTCGATTCTGTCCGTTGACCCCGAAAATCCGTATCGCTACCTGGAAATACGCGGCAAAATTGTCGAGAGCACCGAAGAGGGCGCTGTCGAGCACATCGAATCGCTGTCACGGCGCTATACGGGCAACCCCTATTTCACCGAGTCCAATCCGCAGGGCGATCAGATCCGCGTAATGTTTAAGATTGAACCGATGCGCGTCCTGACACGCGGCTAGAGAACCCCTCACCACCCGGCCTCCTCTCCCACAAGGGGCGAGGAGGAGCACAACAGGACGGAAAAGCCCCGCTACCCTTGTGGGAGAGGGGTTGGGGTGAGGGGTTCAGAATCCTACTCCTCAGCATCCACCGCCGGGGCCATGAACGCCGCCAGGTCTTCGCGGGTGAAGGCATTGGCATAGTATTTCTCAGCAACATCCGACACCTGCATCAGCGTCTGGGCATTAAAGAAGGCATTGACGATCACCCCGGCCACCGGGATGAAGCCCAGAATGAGCTTGGCGGGCAACCGCATACTCAACTGCGTCGCCAGCCGCAGCGCCAGCCCGGTGCTCAGGCGGCGCGTGAATTCCTTGTGAATCGGCGTGGGGGTCTGGGTCGAGACACGCTGCTGCGCCGCCGCGATCAGTTCATCCGCCGTCTCAACATCTGTAATCGTCCGAAACTGCTTGAGTGAGCGCTCATCCCCGGCGAATTCATCCACAATCGACTTGAGAATGATCATGGTATTGAGCGTCACAGTATCAACGTCCTGCGCCTGCGCGGTGACGATGGCCTGGGACAGTGCCTCATAGCCCGCATCGGACAGGGCATACTCCAGCACATCCAGCGAAATCGCTTTGAAATCGAGCAGATGCATGTTGTAGTAGGAGGCATTGCCCCACAGCGTCATGATGTTCCGTATATCGGAGTAGTTGGCTGTTTCCACCACGAATCCGCCCGACAAGGTACCAATGCCGCGACAGATATAGGCCATCTTATGCAGCAGGAAGCTGATGCCCGCCGGGATGGTCAGGGCATGGAGACCCGGCACGGCCATCTCAACGCCGCCCGCCACCGCCACCATCGCGGTTTCCTGCTGCATCCAGCTCTCGACTGTCGCATGATTACGTGCGGCACTGATGGCATTCTGAGGATCGCCGCCTAACTCATCGAAGGCCGCAATAATGGCTTCGGCAATTTGTTCCTGAAGACCCATCGTTTTATATCCTTAAAGACTCATTGACTCTGTCGATATTACTACGTACAGCAGGCAGACAGGGTTGCGTTTTGCAAATCTTCATACACGTCTCATCACGCTAAAACCATTGGCTGACCTTCTGCGTATACACTCATAACAAACGAAATGTTCAAGGGAAAACTGCGATGCAAGAAAAAGAAAAGAACACAGACCGCAAAAATATGATGACAGAACTCTCTGACACCGCCCAGAATCTGCTCAATCAGGGCAACCGCCGCCGCGTCGTCGCCCGCACCCATGACAACCGCGTCATGTTTGACGTGCCGCTGACCTACGTGGTCGGTGGCGGCCTCGTGGTGCTGTTCTTGATGCCCGGCTGGGGCTGGCTGATTGCGCTGGGTGTGGTCGCCTATGGCTTTGCCAACCGCATCAAGCTGGAACTCGTGCGTGAACTCACCGACGACGATGAGCCTGTCATTCCGGGTCGCTAACCCCTCACCACCCGGCCTCCTCTCCCGCACCGGGTGAGGAGGTGTTGTTTAACGCCGATACCCCACCACACTGATTGTTAGGCATAAACGATGTGGTTGTAGGGACACGGCACGCCGTGTCCCATTTGCAGCAACTTAAGCAAATCACCCGTCGTCAGCCTCGTTTTTGTCCTGTCGTCAGGGGTTGAAAACCCCTGCCTTGCCTGTTGCGGGACTGAAAGTCCCGCTCAAACCATCTTTTTGGGCGTGTTTCGGCGGGGTTTTCAACCCCGCAACACGGGAG
>DAOTUR010000064.1:0-17060 GCA_034436915.1 Anaerolineae bacterium | reverse complement strand
ATGTAGTGCGACTGCCCGGCTCCCATTGCACCTCCTCATCACAACAGGACTGAAGACATCGCAGCCATTCGTCATCGGAATAAGCAGCAAACGAAGGACAATTGGGAATGCCCGCCGCGTGTGTTAGGAGATGTCGAATTGTGGTGCTATTCTTCCATCCACCGCCGTACTCAGGAATATAAGCGGAAATTGGAACATCGTAGTCAATGAGTCCCTTCTGGTGTGCAAGCACAATTACGGTTGCCGAGATCGCTTTTGAGAATGAATACAGCATGTGTACGACCCGTTCATTGAGCATGTCGCTACGTCGATGCGGGCTGCAATAGGTTCCCCAAAAATGTTCAAACACTTTTTTGCCATGCTGATGCACGATCATGCCTGCGCCGGGAAATGTATCGGCGGCGAGTTCTGTTTCAATAAACGTATTGACCTTACGAAATCGTTCAGAATCCATATTTTTCCAGACCCGGGTTTATGATTGTAAATCAGTGTATCTCAGTCGTAGAGACCCGCTGTAATTCAAACGTCTGAGCGCCGCTCATTAACGGCAGCTTATGTCCTGCGTAGTGCAGTGTGCCTGTGATGCCAGCGGGCAACGTAATTTGTCCTGCCAATCTGTCACCCTGTTGCTGATATTCAACCCTAATCTCACCTTTGGGATGGGGCATTGTGCCTTTGGCATGAGAAAGATTTCCAAGCTGCGGGTGGATCGTGACACTGGAAAAACCCGCGCCTTCGGGTCGAATCCCAAGGAGTGTTGCAAAATAATGGTAGAGTGGATGTGATCCCCAACCATGACAGTCGGAACGGGTTGGGTCTTGAACCTCAACTGGCGTTCGCAGTCCTTTCTCTTGGAGATCAAACCAGACGGATAGACGCTCAAACAAAGCGTCGATCTCTCCCATGATTCGATAAGCCTCAAACAAATAATGATGGAAGTAGATACTTACCCGCGATAAGGTAGTTTTGGTGAGCAGACCAGAGTATAGGCGAGCTTGACGCTGTGAGGGAAGCTGTTCGCTCAGGATCGCCAGGATTTGGGCATGTTCCGAATAGCGCGTCAGCGCAAGGTCATCGGCGTACAGTCCTTCGTCTTCACTCCAGAAACATTCCAACTGGCGCGCCAGTTGACTTGCCTGCTCCCGGCGAAGTTGAGCCAGGCTCGGTATGCCGATCATATCTTCTAGTTTTGCGACCACCGTCAGCGCCCACACAAACTGCCAATTGATGACGGCGCTCACCCCTTGTGCTGCATCCGGTGGTATGCCAGCTTCCCACTCTGTTACCCAATCCATAAAATTCCAACCTGGCAAAGATGCAATCAAGCCGTCTTCATTAACTAATTGCAAATACGCTTCTACAGTCGCACGCACACCAGCCATACAGCGCTTGACGAAGGGGGGATCGTCACGCCAAAGCGCATAATCGTAGACCATGCCAATCCACCACAATGAAAACGATCCAATGATTTGAATACTGCGATTGGGGTAGCGGGATTGCATCAGTCCAAACCACTGGCGGGAGTAGTCAAACATCTGGATTGCTTTGCGTGACAGCCGATCATCTTTTGTAATTACGTAGGTAGTCAAGACTTGTAGGCGGGTATCGCCACTGTACATCAGCTGTTCGTAATAGGGACAGTCGAGATAGGTTTCGTGGGCGCACATTTGAAGTCCACGCACTAGAAGGGGCAGGAGACGTTCGAGCCGTTCATCGCTGCTACTGAATTCCGATTCCATCGTCAATGGATAACGAGTTTCCGACAGACTAAGGCGTTCAATTGTAAGCGACTGCGATTGTGTTTGGACGACCAGTTCGATATAACGCCCCGCTTGCCACCACAGCGTATCAAATATACGTTTCTCGCCCCCATCGGCTAGAAATGTATCGCCAGTACCAGAGAAATATTTGTTGTCAATCGCGTCACGATTACCCTTCCGAAGCGTAAAACTATGTCCATTCGTCAGATGTGCATCCTGCGTTTCGTACAGCGACTCCGACCAGTAAAGGCGTATGGCGCTGCCCTGACCCCCTGAAGTGATGACTTCGGGATAAGCGCAGTAGTAATTATCGAGATCGATAATGATTCGCCGTGTCGTATGCGGCATGATCGTGACGGGTCGTTTGCCATCAAGAAGTGCTTGCCAGTCCTCAATTTCCTGTGGAAGCTGAAGTTTAAGGTCAACCGGGCGTGCATGGGTTACGAGTGAATGTGTATCGTCCAAGTGCTCTACAAAGCGCACTCGCGCCGTCGTAACGAGCTGACGAATCATGGCAGGTAGCAGTGCCGGACTCAGAAATCGCGGACGATCAAACCCAAAATCATTGAGGAAGCTAACGCCGTGATCATGGACATTTGGTTTTTGCCAATCATCACCGGCACCAAACTCAATGTTCCAGGGGTATTGCTCCCCATCAATGATCAGGTTAGCTCCACTCCCCCATGCGGGCAGCGGGTCTACAAATGTATAGCCTGTGATAGCACGCGCCTCCCACATAGCAATACCGGTTCCAAGCATTTCAGTATGGGGAGGCTCTGGCGACAGAAAGAACCCGTGATGCACGCTCATTTGGGCAACAGGCGCTAGATCTCCCAATGACCACACGACTGCGACAAAAACATGCTCACCAGCAGGCAAATCGAAATCATAAGTTTCGTAAAACCAGTGCAACGGCTCACCTCTTTCGCTGCCCACACCCACAAGTATTCCGTCCAGATACAATTTGTAACGCTCGTCCGCGCTCACATGAAGGCGGAGTGCAGCCACAGTATCCAATGCAAAACGACAACGATAAGCTGCAACGAGCGGAGTGTCATGAATAGGCGCGGTATCTGTGATCGAAATCCATCGACATGCCCACTTGCCGATGTCCGTCCAAGTCAATTTTTTTGTCATTAATAATGCTCCTACATCGTCTTGATACGCCATTATTGATTGCACTGCAAGTTGAAATCGCCAGTCCCCGCTCCTGACGTATCTTTTGAGCGTTAGTTGTCCGTGAGGTACGACGGAAAGGGGTTGGGATGTACATCCATAGATTTTAACGGCAGGGAACATCGGGTTTTAACCCGGTGGGGAATGCCGTCATCCTTTCTTTCTGATACGCCAGCTTGAACGAGTCAAACATTGCAACGTTTCTGGCTTGACCTTTGCAATTCGGACGCCTGTTTGCATCGCGTGTAATGAGACCGTCTGGCCTGTTGTCCCACCCACATAACAGACACCGTGTTTGGGGTGCTTTACCCACATACCGCGCTTAAGCCCTAAGCTCATTGTTCCGCCGTAACGTCGACGCTCTCCGCCTTTTGCGGGTTGCAACAGGTGAAGCTGGCGACGATGAAAACGCAGCGGCACGATGTACAACATGGCGGTATTATCGGGCACGATAGGCCCGCCCAGAAACAGCGTTGCCAGGGTCCAGCTATCGACACAATGCGCCTCAAAACTGTCTGACAGTTTCTGCTTGGACTTTTTCAGCTCCAGCAGATTGCGGGCCTCAAATGTCTCATAGCCCTTGTACAACTTCACCTGTCCGATGTGTCCAAGCTACTCGTAAAACCATGTTTTGCCGACTTCAAGCGGGCTGAATGACCTGTTCCAGCGGTGTTTGCCCGGCTTGGTGACAGCCGCAACGTCTTCCACGACAAACGTCTCAATCGGGTAATAGCGGGCCAGCCAACAACACAGACGCAACTTCCAGCCCCACCGGGCGCGGGTGGAGGGCGGTAAGCGAAACTGGCCCTGTCTGCGATTGCTCCGCATCGGGCGATAGGGAGTTTTGCGCCCCCGCCGCAGGGTCGTGCTGGTGTCTTCGGCTTCGCTGACCCACGTCACCGCGTCGGCTTGGATATTCAAGAATGTGTGTGCCTCGCTCTTGATCGAATATGCCTCCTTCTTGCTGCCAGGATCAATCCCAACCCCAATCGGTTGAGTCTCTTCTGTCTCTCGATCAAGGAGTTTGATGTAAAACAGCCCTCAATCAAAGCGCCGGATCGCCCGTCCTTGACGGACAAGCTGTCTGACGCGAGCGGCGTGACAGGGCATGAGCCGCTATACCATTCAACAGAATTGAAGTTTTTGCAGCCGTTGATAGTGCGATTCGTATTCATCTCTGTGTTCAGGGACATATATTGAAGGTGATATAGTTTCACTCAAGATCATCCGTCCCTCACGAATATTCGCAATCTCACCAAGCGCAATGAGCTGCACCATCGCATTTCCCAGAGCTGTCGCTTCGACGGGACCCGCGTAGACTGGACGATTGATGGCGTTGGCGGTCAGTTGATTCAAGAGTGGATTCTGGCTGCCGCCGCCCACAATGTGGATATGGTCGGTTTCGCGCCCCGTTAAGGCGATGAGTTTGTCCAAGACCTGGCGGTATTTAAACGCTAAACTTTCAAAGATAGCGCGGCCAATCTGACCAACTGTCTCCGGTTCAGGCTGGCCTGTTTCGCGGCAGTATTTTCGAATGCGGGCTGGCATATCGCCCGGTTCGAGGAATCGCGCATCGTTGGCATCAAACATGCTGCGGAACGGCACGGCTGTTCGTGCCAGTGCGATCAGCTCATCATAGCTAAAACGAGTGCCTGTGTCGGCCCAGATTTTGCGTGACTGCTGCACAAGCCACAAGCCCATGACATTTTGCATCAGGCGGTAGGTTCCCTCAACGCCGCCCTCATTCGTAACACCGGCTTCAAACGCGGCCTCGGTGATAATTGGCTGCGGCACCTCCATCCCCAGCAAACTCCACGTTCCACTGCTCAAATAGGCGACGTTTTCGCTTCTGGTCGGGACCGCAGCGACAGCGCTGGCTGTATCATGAGAGGCGGTGGCAATCACGGGGATGTTGCGATAACTGCCCAGGCGCGTTCCAGGCATGACGATGTCTGGCAAAAAATGATGAGACATGCCCAGGGCATCCAGCGTTTGTGTATCCCAGGTTTTGAGACGCGGATTAAACATCTGGGTGGTCGTGGCGTGCGTGAACTCAGCGACTTTGACGCCGCACAGCCAATAAAGAAACAGCGATGGCATGGTGAGAAGCGTGTCGGCCAATTCAAGGTCGAGGCTGTTGTGCGCCTTTAAACTAGCGAGCTGGAACAGCGTATTGATGCTCATGTGCTGAATGCCCGTCCGCTCAAAGATGGTGCGGGCGGGAACACGCTCAAATACCCAATCCATCATCGGGACGGAGCGCGGATCTCGATAATGAAACGGGTTGTCGATCAGGTGGCCTGCGCGATCAAGCAGCGCAAAATCTACGCCCCAGGTACAGATCCCGATACTGGCGATCTCATGGTCATGGAGCGCTTTGCCAATGCCGGTCTGGATGTCATGCCACAGCCGTACAGCATTCCAATGCAGGGTTCCAGGGGTTTCAATCGGGATGTTCTGAAACCGATGAATTTCGTCCAGCGAGAACGAGCGCCCATCGAAGCTCACCCGCATAACGCGGCCAGACTCCGCGCCCAGATCAATCGCCAAAACCGATTTTGCCGTCATGAGTGCAATTCTTTCGGCGGCTCCATAAACATCTTGCGCCTATAAATCTCGTCCGGGCGGCGGTAGATGTGCATCACCTGCTCCTCGCTGAGGAAAACTGGAGCCCCTATAGCGAGTACACCCGATAGGATCTCTGCTGCCTTGACGCACATATCCGTGATGTTGAGCGCTTCAGTGGGGGTTTGTCCGAGGGCGATCACCCCGTGATTGGCTAACAAAATGACTTTTGGCGCTTCGGCGTACTTGTCAATGTAGGCTCGCACGCGGCTTCTGATTTCCAGCGCCAGGGGAAAACCGGGATCGATATAGGGCACAAACACCGATTCCGGCCCGCACAGGACTACCTCATCCGGGCAGGTGCGATGACGGGCAAACAGCGCCGCATGTTGGCTGCACATGAGGCGGTTGATGGGCACCGGGTGGGTATGAGCGATGCAGTTCACTTTGCAATCCGTCAGCAGCATCGCGTGGAAGCTGGTCTCAACCGACGGAAAGGCCGATGACTCGTCCATCCGAGCCGCCCGCAGCAGGTCACGCTCTTCAGTCAAGTTTTGTGGCGGCGTCTCAAACAGATGCATAATGCGGTCAAAGTGGATGTGGGCAAATCCATCAGCGGTTATTGTCGCCAACTGCTGACCGCTCGCTTTCACCCAGAAAGATGTATCATCCTGTCGCAGGGAGGTGTTTCCCTCGCCGATGATGGTATAGCGGCGGGTGGGGCCGCCGAGTGCATGAGAGAGGGAGATGAGTTCAGCGGGTACGGTGTGCATCGTGCTTCCTTTAACACATTTCTATTGAATCTCAGTTTTGGAGAGCCTATCATTTGATCCCTCACCACCTGTTTTCCTCTCCCACAGGGGGCAGAATGGAGCAAAAGCCCTTGCCCCTTGTCGGAGATGGGCAAGGGCTGATGGGTGGAGAAGGCCAATATAAGCATAAAACCCGATCCGAAACTCAGCCTAAATCGCTTATGCTGATGCGCCGACACTCACCTGATTGCCAACACCGATCAGCGCTGCATCACACGTTGTTATGCAAACATCCGACTATTGTATGGCGCTGCCAGATGACACCGCCAGCCCACGTTCCCTGGCGACTTTCTGGGCGTAATCCCCGGAGCGGTAGGTCTGGAGCGGATGCGGATTGATATCCATTTCAACGCGCACCTGGGCCAGCAAAGGCCGTACATCCGTTTCGAACGCCTCGACATACACTTGCTGCGCCCCCAGTACATCGCCTGCGGCCTGATAGCCAGCCAGCGTTTTACGATCGACAATGAGAGCCTTTGCATAGGCGGTCTGACAGTTGAGGACACTCACGAGCATGGCTTCCAATTTTGGCTCAATGTTATGGCTTTGATCGATCATATAGGCCACATCCTGAGCAGTGTCTCCCGCTGCCACGATTTCACTGTAAATCTCGAACAGCTCATAGGGATTGTTGGTGCCGACGATCAGGTCATCATCAGCGTAGCGCCGCGCATTGAGATGAAAGCCGCCCAATCGACCTTCATCGAGCAAGAACGCGACAATATGGGCGATATTGGTTCCCTGGGCATGATGTCCAGTGTCCACCAGCACCTGTGCTTGTGGCCCGCACTTGAGCGCCATCGCGTAGCTCATGCCCCAATCGGCCAGATCGGTATGGTAAAAGGCTGGCTCGAAGAATTTATACTCGATCAGCATCCGGCTGTTGGGCGGTAAATGTTTGTGGGTTTCGATCAGGGCCGCCTGCATATCGTGTTTGCGGCGCACAATGCTGTCCTGTCCGGCGTAATTCGTGCCGTCCGCAAACCATAAGCTCAACAGGCTGCTGCCTACTTTTGGCATGATGTCGATACACTCCAGGGTGTGCGCCATCGCTTCTTCACGGACAGTGGCCGACGGGTTGGTAAAGCTGCCCAGTTTGTAAATGTCGTCCTGGAAATAATTGGGATTGACGGCACCGATGCGAATGCCGTGTTCTGTGGCTTTTTGGGCCAGGGCATCATAGTCATCCACCTTGTCCCAGGGGATATGAATAGCCATTGACGGTGCGACGCCCGTCAGTTGATGAATATAAGCCGCGTCTTCGATTTTCTCCCAGATGTTGCGTGCTGCTCCCGGCCATGCGAAGACTTTAAAGCGTGTGCCACCGTTCCCGTACCCCCAGGAGGGTGTTTCAATCTGCTGCGTTTTCAGCTTTTGTTTGACGGCTTCTAAGTCGATGCCGTGCGCCGTAAGGCGCTCTGCCAACCGTTCATAATCTTGTGTATTCATGAAGTGATCCTTTGGTAAGAACGTATAGAGTGAATAGTCTAACGCATATTCGCTACACCTTGCTCAAGAGAGTTCGATCCCCTGGCTTTCAGGGGTAGGTTTTTATCGAGACGGGAAATCCTCTGAGGACCTCTTGTTTT
The DNA here is from genome assembly GCA_034436915.1 of Anaerolineae bacterium. Lineage (GTDB taxonomy): Bacteria > Chloroflexota > Anaerolineae > Aggregatilineales > Phototrophicaceae > JALHOR01. The sequence continues at coordinate 9,158 of DAOTUR010000064.1, read as the reverse complement.
CGCCTGATAGACACCCATCCCGCGACGGAAAATGGCCTATGCCTCTAGATAGGCGCAGTGGCTCATACAGGAATATGGTTTCGTGTCAATGGATAAGTAGGGGCGCGATATATCGCCCCCACCCACAACCCAATGAAACGCCTATCCACATTTGAGATCGATCTTTTATCAGCTCAGCGCACCTCAACCGCGAAGTGATAATCGCCTGATCCAACGGTGATGGTCACGGCATGGGCATCTTCCAGAACTGTCATAACGCCCTCGACACGTCCGGTGTGTTGACCGCTGGCCCACAGCGGTGTTCCAGCCTCGGCGATATCAAGCGAAGCGCCTGCTGTCCGTTTTGGGATTGTGACGTCTGCCTGACTGCCAACGGGAACTTTCACATGCAGCAACACCGCCTGATCTGTCACCTGCCAGGACGATTCGATCAGACCTCGGATCGTTTTGAGCGAAGCCCGTACAAATTGTATCCCACTCGGCATGTAAGGCTTGATTGTAAAACGGCGAAACCCCGCTCCCCGGTCATCGGTTTGGATGCCTGCCAAATGACGATAGAGCCACGCCCCCACTGAGGCGTACATCGGGTGATTGCGCGAATTCATCCCTGTATTGGTGTCGGTTTCCCAGCGTTCCCAGATGGTTGTCGCGCCATTTTCGAGCATAAAGCCCCAGCTGGGATAGGTCGTCTGCGTCACGATGCCGATTGCCGCATCGCCGTGACCAGTGCTTGCCAGGACTTCGAGCAGATATTTGGTGGCAAGATTGCCCGTTGTCAGGTGATTCGTGTGTTCTGCCACGTCACGGGCGAGATTATCGATGACGCGGGCACGGCACTCGTCCGGCACGAGTCCGAAATAGAGCGCAATTGCGTTAGCCGCCTGATTGTTCGCACCATATCCCCCCAGCGAGACATCCCAGAACTGTGTGTGAAAGGTGGCGCGGATGTGATTGGCGAGGTCGCTATACTGGGCAACGTCTTGATCTCTGCCGAGGACAGCGGCGATTTGGGCGAGTAAAGAGGCACTGTAGTAATAATGCGCTGTTGACACCAGCGCCCCCGGTGTTGAGCGCGACAGGGCCGATGCGCCGATACTACCGCTGACCGATTCAGTCGTCGGCGGTGCCCAATCGCCGTAATAGCTGTATTCGAGCAGATGATCAGCCGTTGCGCGGCTGGTCAGATAATTCACCCAGCGGCGCATACCGTCGTAGTGATCCGCCATTGTGCGTGCATCCCCAAAATGGCGGTAAAGCAACCAGGGGATGAGCAGATAACACACAATGACCGGGTCGCCCGGACGACTGCCCCAGCGGTAGGGCGCGGTATCGGGGATGGCCCCTGTTTCGGGGTCCTGCGCGTCGCTGATGTCGGCGATCCATTTGGAAAACAAGCGTGCAACATCGAAATTGTAGAAGGTCTCTTCGCTGCGGGCTGCCATGTCGTTCAGCCAGCCCATACGCTCGTCGCGCTGTGGGCAGTCAGTTGGCAGGCCATGCAGATTGGTCGCTTCCGTCCACCACACCGCACGGTGGAGCTGATTGACCAGCGGATGATCACATTCAAAGTGACCCGTTGATGCCACCGCTGAACGCACAACGCGGGCCTGTACTGCATCGAGCGCAGGAACGCCGGGATAACCTTCGACCTGGATATAGCGGAAGCCATGATAGGTGAAGCGCGGTTCCCACGTCTCGACCCCCTCCCCCTTGAGGATATAAACATCGCGGGCCTTTGCCGCACGCAAATTGTCCTGATCAATCGTGCCATCGTTGCGCAGCACTTCGGCAAAGCGCAGGGTGACTTGCGTGCCGCGCTCCCCACTGACCGTCAGCGCGGCCCACCCGGACAGGTTCTGTCCCACATCCAACACATACACCCCCGGTTTTGGTTCGCTCAGCGTGATCGGGGTGATCGTCTCGACCACTTCGATGGGTTCGAGCACCTGGGCGACCAGCCTTCCGCCGGGCGATTCGACGGCAAGTGCGCCGCTGCCAAAATGCGTCATCTCAACATCCGGCGTGTCCCAGCCGTCGCGTTCGAGCCGCGCATCATAGATTTCGCCATCATAGACGCTGTTTTCGACGATGGCCCCGTCGCTGACCTGCCACCACACCCCACCTTCGCCAACGCGTCCCGTGACCGTGCCGCCAGTCGTACCATCTTCATACAGGACTTCGAGCTGGGCAAGGAGTTTGGGCGTCCCATACCAACCGCTGCCGACCACCGCCCCAACCACATTCGTCCCTGGCCGCATATGATCGGTGATGTCATAGGTCGAATACAGCACCCGCTGATCATACGTTGTCTGCGCCGGGTCAAGCACCGCCGTGCCAACCTTCTGGCCGTTCAATCGCAGCTCATACCAACCAAGTCCGCTCACATAGGCGCGAGCGCTGCGTACCGCTTTGGTGACATCAAACGTTTGGCGAAAGTACAACGCCTTGCCCGCACGCCCACCCGGATAACCAAGCCATTGGGCCCGCCAGTCCTGCGGCTTCAGCAGCGCAACTTCAAACCACGCTGGCTCACTGTAAGCGGTGGGCTGATCGTGTGTGTCCCAACTGCACACTCTCCAGTAGGCGTGCTGGCGGCTGATGAGCGGCACGCCCGCATATTTGATCAGGGGATGACCTGTATCGGTTTGCTTGCCGCTATCCCAGAGATCGCCGCTGCCTGCGACCAGCTCTTCAAACGTTGACGCCACCTGGATCTGATAGGCTGTTTGATTCTGTCCACGTTCCGGATGGTCTAACTCCCACGAGAAACGCGGCTCCACGGTATCAACGCCCAGCGGGTTAACGCTGAATTCACAACGCAAATTTGTGATCGAAAACATCTCGTTTTATCCTTGAGTGTCGTGCTCCATCTCACCTAAAATTTGACCGAGCCAGCCGTCAGTCCGCGCACAAATTCCCGTGACGTAAACACAAATATCAACAGAAGCGGTAAAGACGAGATGAAGTAGCCCGCCATTTGTGCGCCATAAGCGGTCTGATATTGTGTCTGAAAGAAAGACAGCCCCACAGGAATCGTGCGTAGATTGTCGCTGCCAATGACAATCAGCGGCCAGACAAAATCATTCCAGGTCGCCAGCAGACTCGTGATGACAACAACCGTCACAATGGGCCGTGAGAGGGGGAGCGCGATATTCCAATACAATTGGAACATCGTCGCCCCATCAACGCGTGCTGCCTCGAACAACTCTTCGGGCAGGGAGGCCATGTAGCCGCGCGTGATAAAGATGGCAAAAACCTGCTGCCCGGCCATACCCGGCAGGATAAGCCCCCAGTGTGAATTGATCAGCCCCAGGTTTTTGATCCATACAAACGCGGGCACCAACGTCAAAACACCGGGAACCATTAACAGGCTGATAATCAGTAAAAACAAAACACGCTTACCTGGAAATTGATAGCGAGCAAATACAAAGGCGGCCAGACTGGAAATGACCACCACGCCAAGAATCGTCATACTGGTCACAAACGCGCTGTTGACCAGGTAACGCCCCACAACCTGCCCGGCCACCTGATAATTCTCCAGTTGAAGGGGCAGTTCCGGCATGATCGGATTGCGGTAATACTGGGCGCGCGTTTTAAATGAAATGACAATCATCAACCAGAACGGAATATAGGTTAATAACAGGGCGAACATGAGAAACGCGTGTTTCCCCAAATCCGCGTGTTGCAGTAAGGTCCAGATGTCTTTTTTCTGTTTATGATTCACGGCACGCCTCCAGTTCTAAGGTTCAATCGCTTCATCGGGGCGAAGTCGATTTAGCGAGAATAACGTAAGAATTAACATGATAACAAACAGCACCACACCGATGGATGAGGCATAGCCCATTCGGCCAAATTCAAACGCATTCTGGTACATGACCATGCCCGGAACCATCGTACTGTAGCCGGGACCGCCGCGTGTGAGCAGGATAATGGTTTGAAATCCCTGAATTTGCGTGATCATTGTCAAAATGAGGATCAGGCGAATCTGTCCCTTAATCAGGGGCAGATCGATAAATTGAAACCGCTGAAGCGATGTTGCGCCATCGAGTTTCGACGCATCAATCGTCTCAGTGGGGATGCTGTTCAATCCCGCCAGATAGATGAGCAAATTCAGTCCGGCCACGAAGGGAAAGCCCACGCCCGTTCCGCCGCCGCCAATCATGGCGATGGCATAGATTGCAATCTTAGGATCGGCCAGCCACACCCGTGTGCTGTTGACCAGCCCGATGGATTGCAAGAACAGGTTAATCGGGCCATCAATCGGATCATACAAAAAGCGCCAGACCAGCACTGTCACCACCCAGGGCACGACCAGCGGGATCGTGAACATAAATCGGTAGAACAGCCGCCATCGCTCCAATCGCAAATTGTAGATTGCCTCAGCCGCGAACAACGGCAGCGTCATGGCAAACAACACACCGAAAACAGTGAGAATGGCAATATTGGGGACGGACGCCGCCAGCGCTTTATCCGTAAGAATTTTTTCAAAGTTCTCTAAGCCGACATAGCGGGTATTGGCACCATCCCAATCATATAAACTGTGATAAAACGCCGAAAAGAACGGGTAATAGTTAAAGACGATCAGCAGCAGAAAGGTCGGGAGCAAAAAGAGATACACGCCCCAGTGAATGGCGGCACGCCGTTTCGGGCGTGCCGCAGGATAACTCACTGCCTGCTCTGCGGGGAGTGAGTCAGTCATCTAGCCTCCCAGGACCCGGTCAGCCGCCGCTTTGAGTTCGACGTCAAGCTGGGCTACGGTCTCTTCCAAGTCTTGATCACCGGCAAAATACGGGGATGTAATCGCCAGGAATTTCTGGGCAAACTCAAAATCAAACATTGAATCGTCTTCCTGGAATGGGGCATCAGGATAACCGATTGACTCAGAGAACGGCTCCAAGCTGGGGCTGGACTCGGCCCCCTTGACGGCCGGCAACGCAAACCCAGCTTCGGTAATCATGGGGCTGAGATTTTCAGGTGTGGTGAGGAACATCAGAAAGTCGAACGCTTGATCAACCGTTCCGCGAGCAACAGCGGCCTGCGTCACCGAATATTGGAACGAGCCATAACCAGCCGCTTTATTCGTCGGCGCGATGCCATCAGCCACCAGCGGCGAGGTTGATGAATCGACCACCGGGAAGTACATGACACCAAAATCAAAGGTGCGATCCGGATCACTCACGACGGTGCTGTACATCCAACTGCCCGTAATCAGAAAGCCGGCCCGACCCGTCAGGAACAAACGATTCGCCGCATTTCCGTCGGCCCCAAGAGCACCCGTCTGCCAGTAGGTTGAAAAGCGCTTCATTTCTTCCAGACGCGCACGGTTGGCCTCATCGTTGAAGCTGTATTTACCATCTTTGACCGCCTGGGCCATCTCTGTTTTGCTCAAACGACCGTCGCTGTTGGTGTCATAGTCGGCCACCTTTGAGGCATAGTAGAAATTGGTTAACCAGCCGGACACCCAAGTCAGTTGATCTAAATTGTTGCCTGACTGTGCAAACGGGGAAAAGCCAGCCGTCTTAATTTTCTCGGCGGCCTGCATCAACTCTTCCCAGGTGGCTGGCATCTCCGCCACACCAGCCTGATCGAGGATAGCCTTGTTGTAGTAGATACCAACCTGCACTTGATCGGCCAGGACGAGATAGAGTTTGTCATCGGTGGCACGCCAAACATCGATTGCCGGCTCAAACAAATCGTGCCACTTTTCGCTGCCAGGCTGACCTGCCGCCACATAGGGGTTGGGCTTCTCCAGATACGAGTCAATCGGGACGAGCCAGTTTTTGCGGTAGTCCTCCGCCGCCCAATCGGGTTGGTTCCAGACGATATCCGGCGCAATCCCACCCGAAAGCTGCGATGTGAGCCACGTCCGCGCCCCGTCTCCAGGCTGGGTGACGATTTCAATCGTCACATTGGGATGAAGGGCCTGGTAAGCCGCAATAGCGGGATCAATGCCCTGGATCTGTGGGGCCGTGACATCGGCAGAGGCAGGCAGAAGGCGGCTGGGGGTATAGCTGTTGGGCCAGATGGTGATGGTAACAGGAGCATCTTGGGCCTGCATAACCCCTGCGAGAACCACCACAGCGAAAATCACAAACAGTATTTGCAAATTGCAGCGTTTCATTTTCTTCTCCTAGAAGTATAAGCTATCAAGCACTATTTTTGTGGCGCACACGACCAATTTTGCTGGGCAAGCCTCCTCGCGACTCGTTAATCACTGTTTTCGATGTTATCGCTAACATCACTTATGTTTTATTTTAATGAGATATTCAAAATTGTCAAGCGGCTTTTAATCGTTTAATATTATAGGTGTGAACGGCACTCAGGTTAAGACGACCACCTACTCTGTGAGTCTTTAGAGTGTGTCTGTTAAAAATTGTTACGCCTATGTGGGAGCCTATTTCTCCGCTCAGGCGGGCCTGACAAAGCGGTCTCCTTGTGGGAGAGGGGCGAGTGAGGGTCAAAACGACGTGTCACACACATTAACAGTCACGCTCTTAGAGTATGTATCTTCAATCGGTGGGAAGACCTGTTACAGTAGTGAATATATCGAGCCATTACATGTGAGAAAATGTTATGAATAACAAAAATGTGATCACGATTCAGGATGTTGCCCTGCGTGCGGAAGTGTCGGCGATGACCGTTTCACGTGTACTCAACGATCCAGATCGCGTGGCCCCAGAGACACGTCAGCGCATTGAACGTGTCATTGATGAATTGGGCTATATCCCCAATGCGTTGGCACGCGGCCTCATCAAGGGCAACACCCGTATGATCGGTTTGATCGTCGGTGACATTACCAATCCCTTCTGGACAGAAGTGGCAAGCGGTGCCGAAGAAATCGCCCATCGGAATGGCTATGCCGTTGTGTTGGGAAATGTGGGCGACTCACCTGAAAAATCAGATGAAATTATTCAAATGATGATTGGCAATCGTGCCGATGGATTAATCATCAACACCACCTCGCAGAAATCTCTCAACAGCCTTTTCAGTCGGGTCTATCCGGTCGTGTTAATTGGGTCTGAGTATAAAGGCATAAAGGCAGATGTTGTTGTGGGGGACAATTATCATGGAGCGCAGGTGCTCACGCGTCATCTTCTCGAATTAGGCCACAGACGAATTGCGCTGATTAATGGCCCGAAACACAGTTCCGAAGTGCAGTATCGTGAGCAAGGCTATAAGCACATGCTTCAAGAGTATGGTCTTGAACTCACGCCTCAATGGATTGTCGAAGGCGATTTTAAACGACATGGGGGCTATGCGCCCGCCCAAAAGCTCCTGAGTGTCGTGCCTGAGCAGCGTCCAACAGCGATTGTGGCATCAAATAACTTTATCGCCTTAGGCGTCATCGAAGCGGCCCGCGAGATGGGCCTTAGAATTCCCGAAGATGTGGCACTCGTCTGTTTTGATGACTTTGAAATGGCGAGTACGATCTATCCCTTTTTGACTGTGATGGCGCAGCCTGCCAGGACATATGGTGTCCAGGCGGTACAGCTCTTGATTGATCGTCTCAACAATCCGGAGAAATGGCGGCCAAGCCGCGTTGTCTTTACACCTGATTTAATTGTGCGCCGTTCGTGCGGTGCTCGTCTTAGTGATTCACGCAGTGGCGCAGCAGTCAACGGTGCAAAAGGCCAATGACACAGGCAGAGGGCTGGCGGGAACCGCTGTCTTTGGGGTTACGGCAGAATAGTGTCACAGTCACAACGCTACGGAAGATTTTCACAAAGCAACTGAATTGCCTGAGGATGCTCTCCTAAAAACCTGCGGGAACTCGTCGTAGATTGACTATACTTTAAAAGGTCATAAATTGCGCCTTTTCAAAGGGCCGAAACCGCACTTTATCCCCATTTTGAGTATAATCTACGACAAGTTTTTGCGACTCGTTCAATAGTATGCTTCTTAAATGAGGCTGCCACGTTTTACGTTTTGTTCGAGTTTGGGTTAAAACTCGTCGTATAATTTTTAGATCTGTTTTCCAAAGGCTGATCATGGATGCTGACCACCTGCTGGCTGAATTTGAACAGAGCCTGGGCGGACGAGATCCCAAAACGATTGCGGCTTATCTCACTCACCTTACGCACCCCCATAAAATGATGCTGAGAGCGCTGGAATGAGCGTCAAACCCTTCCTCCCAGCCCCTCCGCACTATTCAGCGAGGGTGAGCAAAACGCTTGAAGTCCCTCTCCACGTTGTGGGGAGGGATTTAGGGAGGGGTAAACTGCGTAAGGTGAGATAAAACCGCCCTAACCCATGTGTTGTCTTGCCCGCTTTGCTCACGACCACCTCATCGCCAGCCAGTAGATACAGCCCGTCGCCTGTCACCAGATGCTCTTTCACCACCACCCACAATAGCTCTCCCCACGCGATGGAGGTCTGAAACCAGCGCTGCAATGTGCGATGGCTACCGCCGCGCTCGGCCCAGCGCGACAATCCCAACGTCGTCACTCGGCCTGAGATGCAGAGCAGCGCCAGGATCAGCACCCGCATCTGCCGCAGCGTGGTCTTGGTGAGGTATGGAGTCAAACAGTGGGTGAGTGCTATAATCTCAGGCATGGGTTTTGGGATACCGTTATGGTTTTGGTCGACAATAACTTTATCTCAAAACCCTCCTCTTTTAGCCCCCATTTTGGCGAAGGTATTGCCTATAAATTGGGTATTTGATTTTAGGTTTCGAATCAACAATGCTTTACAAAGTATACGCGAAGATCTAGAAAGGCTCGATATATGCAAAGTATTTCTATTACCGCTTCCACAACATTGTGGTTTATCCTCTATGGAATAATAAATAATCAAATTACGATTAGAATTTGCAAAGAATATTTTACGATTTTCCATCGGCAAGTTATTAATACAGATAATATCACTTTGATCGCATTAGCTTGGGGCGTGCTAGCAACTTGGTGGCTTGGGATTTTGATGGGTGTGATTATAACGTTTTTTGTAACTACTCAGCCATGAGAGGGATGAAGGGGTGTCCCAGCAAAGCGGATCGAAGAGCGTGAAGGACATTAAGACCCTGCTTGCGGGCGGTGGAGATATTAAGAACGCAGCGTGGCAAAGATGTTGGCTCCAGTTTGGGTGCGGAAGCTGCCTGAAATCTTCTGTTTGACTTTCATCATGCGCAAGTCGCGTTCGGCGAGGTTGTTGTCAAACGGGAC
>DAOTUR010000063.1:0-2011 GCA_034436915.1 Anaerolineae bacterium | reverse complement strand
ATTTATCTCAGATCATGGTTGTTCTGCCACTTTTGCCTGCCTGAGCAGTTACCGCCAATTACAGATCGCTTCAATCGCCACAATTGGTATTTTTACATCCTGAAAAATCAGATCACACTCAATACATCCCAATTATATGTCGATTCCAACTGGACTTGGGATGCAACTACTGGACAACTCAATCCTTAGGAGGCTTGAATATGAAGCACTATGGTCTTCGTGTTCTGTTTATTTCCGTCATGATGATTATCGCAACGACTATTGCCTACGCGCAAGACATCCAGCCTTTGGTCTTCGCCTATGTGCTCCGGTGGTCACCGAATGGAGATCAGTTACTCATTACAGGTCGCAGTGATCCTGATATGTGGGGTCTATGGGTGTATGATGCGTCCCTAAATCCTTTACGATTTTTTATGCTAGGCACAACCAGCGGGAGTCTTATCAGCCCAAGCTTGAATCCACAGGGAACGCGGTTTGCGATAAAACGCGATGTGGTTGATGCAACCACGCTTGAGCCGATTTTCACCTTAAAGGCCGACTCAAATATTGGCGCGTGGAGTCAGGATGGAAGCCTCCTTTTGGCATGGGCTGATGAAACACACTTGGGCTTGTACAACGCAGACACAGGTGACCTCATCCGGAAAATACCTACGGGGGAAGAACGACCCGAAGCTCTCAGTTGGAGTCCAAACAATGAGTATTTTCTGTTTGTCCACGAGAGTGGAATCTCTGAGATCAGGAGTGTAAACGATGGACGTATCTTGAGGACTCTTGAAGGGGAATACAGCATGGGACTGAATTGGAGTGCCGACAGTCGCTATCTGGCAGGCAGTCTAATCATAGATGTTGAACCTGGGACACCCGGCACGCTTCCATTCGCGCTCTCTCCAATGATAGCTTCTGTCAGTATTTGGGATGTAGAAAGCGGCAAGATCATTCGCACGTTTTCAGGGCTGAGTGCTGCACCCTCTCTGCTGCGCTGGCATCCTAACAAGCCAGAACTGACTGCGGCGGCAGCCGCAGGGCCTATTTACGTCTGGAATATCGAAACGGGCCAACAGATATACGGGTTTACAAGCGAAATTAATATAAACTCGTTGACTTACAGTCCCTCTGGCGGAACATGGTTGGTCTCGGGTTATCCGAGACCGCCCACAGTTGAGGAAGAGACAAAAGGCGTTTATCCTGAAGAAGTATTCTGGTCACGCGATATCATCGCAAACACTCTGCAAGTTATCGTTATAGATCCTTCAGTGGAAAAATTACAAGAGATCGAAGCGACATGCCACTCTGCCGCCTCACGCTCGTTGCTTTCTGCCACTGATACTCTTGCCGCCGATGCAGCGCAAATCGAATCCTATATTGAGGTTGTGCGGGCCGACCCAACCGTTCCCCCTGTATGCGCGGCGGATCTCATCGCGGTGGCTGAGGCATTGCAGGCAGAGCAAGAAAGCCGCTAATTTCCTTCTTCACACCTGATCTCACAGAGCGCACCTTCGGGTGCGTTTTGCGTTAATGGACTGTTATGTCGGAGCATGATTGAACTCTGCCAAGCTTCTCATGAGACAGCACTCACAAGGGATGGAGACTCAAAAAGCCAGCTTGTTAGGCTGGCTTCGGGTGGGGCAGGGCAGGGGTTTAGGCGCGGGTGCGTTCGGGTTCGGCAATTTTCATGCCGCGTTCGAGTCTTGCTTCAAGATACCTGCGTTTAGCATCCTCGAACATAGGGGGTACATCTTCCTTCTTCTCCGCGTGAGTCATGAGACCGGGGAGACGAGGAATTTTCGCAAACCATGCCTGATCCTCCTCATCCCACCAGATCGTGTTTGAATAACACAAAGAAATCTCTTTGTCTGGAACCTATTTGTGTTACGCGAACTTCTCTTCTAACTTTGTAACTGCTCAGGCAGGCATAAAGGGGCGACCCAGCAAGGCATCATACAAGGCGGCAAGGACACGCTGTCCCTGCTTGCGAGCGGTGGAAATATAACTGCGCAGCACACAAAACGTC
>DAOTUR010000062.1:0-9524 GCA_034436915.1 Anaerolineae bacterium | reverse complement strand
TTTTGGGCGAAAACTGCTCAATTGGCGTCAGCTTGTGGTGGCGGGCCAGCTCGTCAATCTCTATGACACCATCATGAGCGACACGGCTTACAACCTGCATATTTATCAGAACAGCGAATCGAAAGAGGAGACCGAAGAGCGCATCGGTAACTTGCAGGAGCTGCGCGGCTTGATCGTGCAGGCTGATGAGGAGCAGATTCCGCTCGGCGAGTGGATGGCCGATCAAACGCTCATGACCGATGCTGATGATCCGAGCGAGACGCAGGATAAAGTCACGCTGCTGACACTGCATGCCGCCAAAGGGCTGGAATATCCTGTCGTGTTCATCACGGGCCTGGAAGAAGGGTTGCTGCCGCACGTCCGCTCGCGTGAAGAGGTGGATGGGGTGGAAGAAGAGCGCCGCCTGTTCTATGTTGGTCTGACGCGGGCCAAAGAGCGCCTGTTCCTGACGTATGCCTTCCGCCGCACGTCGTGGGGTGGCAGCGAAACGCGCATCGTCTCGCCCTTCCTGATGGATATTCCGGCGCATCTCGCCAGCGGCCTGCCTGATAAAGTCAGCAGCGGCGGCCAATCACGCGGCTACCAGCAGCAAACAACCTGGACTCCCGCCCCGCCCCTGCCGCGCCCGGAGAATCCTGAATTGGGCCGCCTCAAGCGTGATCTGGCGTCGTTCAAGAACAATCTCAACACGCCTGCTGACGCCCGTGCCATCACCCCGACGCCCGCCAGCGGCAGCCTTCGCAGCAAGATTTTGCCGTTCCCGTCCAGCAAAGAGCCAACGGAGGAGGCTGCGCCGACATCGGCCTATCGCGTGGGCCAGAAGGTGAAGCACGGCAAGTTTGGCGCGGGCATTATCACGAGCGTGTCGCACGATGGCGAGATGGTCAGCGTGAAATTTGATTCAGTGGGCGTGAAGCATCTTCTCACGGAAATGGCGAATTTGACGATTTTGTAGACGAAATGAGATGGGACGAGGTTTGCCCCCTTTCAAGGGGAGGTTTTTTAGAAAGTGTGTTTCAATCGGGTCTCAAAGGCCGCTCAGAGCGCAAGGGGCAGGGCGTGCCACGCCCTGGGTTTGGCACGCCAAACCCCTACAGAAATACCCTCTGTGATCTTTTATGAACCGGGAAATTTAAGACGCGGTATCCATTCACCTATCCGTGCGATGAAGGCGGTTGTAGGGGCGCGATGTATCGCGCCCTGATTGATTTGTAGGGAATTTGGCGTGGGCGCGATGCATCGCGCCCTGATTGATTTATAGGGGATTTGGCGTGGGCAGGATGCATCCTGCCCCTACGAACCTAAAATTCACATGGAGATGTGAATCATTACAAGACGCGATACAATTGTTTCTCATAAAAATGCTGCCTTTATATGCCATACCAACGATAACTTGTGATTTAACGCTTGCTAAAACTCACTGATCCCTGATATTATTTATGATATTTATCATAAATATTCCCGTGTGAGGAATCGCGCATGACGGCAAGTCCTGCGATGCAAGAGTATCTGGCAGAAGCCTATCGACTGGCCTTCTACCAGCCCAATGATCCTTATATCTCCACATCCGCCCTGGCCGATGTGCTCCATGTCTCGCCGCCTGCGGTCACGCGCATGGTGCAGCGCCTCAAAGAAGCGGGCTATCTCGATCATGAGCCGTATCGCGGCATCCGTCTGACGCCAGCGGGTGAGCGCGAGGCGTTGATGAACATTCGGCGGCATCGGTTGGTCGAGCGCTTTCTGGTCGATATCATGGGCTTTGGCTGGCATGAAGTCCACGAGCCTGCCGACAGCCTGGGAGCCAACGTCAGCGATGTGCTGGTGGCCCGTATGAGCGTCCTCACAGGCCATCCGCGCCGTTGTCCACATGGAGAACCCATCCCCAGTGCTGAGGGCGTTATGCCCCGCATTGTGGATACACTGCTGGCCGATGCCGCCGCCGATGCCGATTATATGGTGAGCCGCTGCAATACCCACGATGCGGAAAAACTGAGCTATCTGGCGTCATTGGGCCTCAAGCCCGGCGCGGCCATTCGCCTTGAGGAGCGTGCGCCGTTTCATGGGCCGCTGCATGTGCGTGTGGGCGACCAGACGCATTTTCTGGGCTATGAGCTGGCGCAGGTGCTGCGGGTGTGCGCCCCGCATGAATTTGGCGGGATGTGACAATTCTCATACCATCAGACCCTTGTCAGTGCGGCAGCGGATCGAGAAATCTTCATTGTTTCTCTTGAAAACTTCTCACCAAACTGTTACACCATGACGTGCCAACCAGATTATAATCATTGCCAAATGTTGCTCGTCTTTAAGGAACACTTATGCGCCGATTGATTGTTCTCCTCTCACTTCTGCTGGTGTGTGTGCCGTTCACGGTGGCCCAGGATGCGCCCGTCATTCCCGCAGGCCAGAAGATTCTGGCCTGGATCGGAGATGGACAAACGCCATCGACCAAGCCCGCAGCCAATCCGGGTAAACTCGTCTTCCTCACCGACAGCGGCACGGTAGAGCCAGTCATGGATCTGCCTGCCAATATCACCCATACCTTCCCCTGTGGAGGCACATCCGCCACCTCGCCCGATGGCAAATATTTTGCCTTCTACATGGGGCGGGACACAGGCGAACTCTATATCATGACGGGAACGCAGGTTCCGGCCACGCGGATGAGTGAGCGTATCAATATGATGTCGTGCGCGGGCAATGGCACATTCTCGTTCTCGCCCGACAGCACGCGCATCGCCTATCTGGGCTACCCGGATGATTACAACACCGCCACCTCACCGACAGCGCGTCTGTTTGTGCAGGAGACGGCCAGCGGCACAGAACTCAAGAATTTTGACGAGGCTGCTGCCTTCGCGTGGTACAACACGGGTGTGGCCTACGTCACATTCTTCAAGAGTCCGCGCAATGAGGCCACTGAAGCCAGCATCAGCTATTGGGATGGCACACGAGATCGTGAGATCGTGGCCCGCTCCGCTGATGAAGGCTGCTACTTCACAACGGCCAGCCTGGGCGCTCTGCCCGATGGCCGCCTAACCGGAGTGCTCAGCACGCGCTGTGAGCAAGCCAATCGCACCGCATGGCAGTTGTATACGATTGATCTGGAAAATCGCAGCATGACGCTGGCCGGCGAAGGCAAGCCGGGCGGCCGTTACTTCCCCTTCACGCGCACCAACTCGCTTTATCTCACGCCGGATGGCAGCAGCGCCTTCTTTACCGTTCCTGATGGTGTTACGAATGAGACTGTTGGCTTGAATGTCGGCACGCTGGTCGCGCCGGGCATCAAGACCCTGTTCCCCGATCATGCCATCATGCCGCGCATCTCGCGGATGCCCTATGAAGGCGGCAATCATTCCAGCGTCATCTCGCCCGATGGCCGTTTGCTGGCCCTGGTTCGCAATGATGCCGACAATGATGCCAGCCTCATGATGATCGATTTGAGTGCGCCCGATCTACCGCCCATTGAAATCAGCGCTGGGGATCGTGGCAACGTTATCAGCGAAGTGTTGTTTACGCCGGACAACAGCAAACTCATCTTCGTTGCAGGCAATGACACCAGCGCCGTCTACATGCTCGACACCATCACCGGGGCCAATGACCGCCTCAATCGCGGACGCTATGCCCAGGGCGTCATGTCACCCGATGGCACAAAAGTCGCCCTCATCAACCGCGAGACGGTGAGTGATCGCAAGCCACCCTATGATACACTGGTGGTGCTTGACCTGAATGAAGGCTTTGAGACGACGGTCTTCACGGGCGGGCAGGTGGTGGATGGAAAAGTTCAGAATCAGCAGTTCATCTATCCGTTGGCCTGGCGGCAGAGTTTGCCATAGCGCCTGAGTCAGAAAGAGATGTCACAATGCTTTCAGGTCTTTTGAGCTTACGCAACTATCTCATCATCAGTGCAGTTGTGGCAGGTATCATTTACCTCCTGCAACTGGTGGCGGGAACATTTCTTTCCAACGGAATGCGAAGCCTCAATCTGGCGGCACGCGGCGCGGGCATGGCGGCGGCTCTTGCTGATGCGATTACCGAGCCGATTCGGATTGTCTTTACCCCCAACAGCCCGCTCGGTGCAATTGCCGGGGGGGTGTTGTGGCCGATGCTGGCGCTGTGGATTATGCTGGCACTGGCGGTCTTCTTCTTTGCCATCCTGGGACGCGGCTTCAATCAGGCCGCCAACACAATCCGCTAAGACATAAGGGTCAATCAGTCTATGAGGGGCATGGTGGGAGGCTCAACGCACCCGACCATGCCCTTCATGATTCATCAATCCCCTCTCCCCCAAGCCCTCTCTCACAAGGGGCGAGGAGTTTTTAGGGGTGGGTTTTCGCAACGCATCAACACATGATCGAACATGTGTAGGGACAAGGCCCGCCTTGTCCGAGGACACGGCAGGCTTGTCCCTACAGACCGCCAAACACCGTTTCGCTCCGTTATAGAGAGATCATCTGTGAGAGTTTTTGACTGGAAACGTGGCCTGGGCGTCTTTCTCCTCTATCTGGCGCTGGCCCTGCTCATCACCTTCCCCGCTGTGCTGACCCCCACAACACGGCTCATGGGCGGCGATACGAGTGACGCCTATGAGATGGCGCGGCACATCTGGTGGTTCAAGGAGGCGCTGCAAAGCGGGCAATCTCCCTTCTGGCAGAGCAATCTCGGCTACCCCGAAGGCTTTTCCGGCGTCTCGCTGCAAGCCGACACGCTGCAATTCTTCCCGATGTGGCTATTTGCTTTCATCATGCCGCTGGCTCTCGCCTATAACCTGGGCCTGTGGCTCACGATGGCCCTCAATGGGCTGGCGCTCACCGTCCTTGCCAGAGATCGAACAGGCAGCCATTGGGGAGCGTTCCTGGGCGGCGTCATCTTTCTGGCCGCGCCAATCATGCAGGGGCATCTGTTTGAAGGCCATGCCGGGCTGCTGGTGCAGTGGCCTGTGCCGCTGTATCTGCTCGGCCTGTTCCGCCTTGTCGAGAGCGAAACATTTTCGTGGCGCTGGTTGCTGTGGTGCATCGTCTTTTTCCAGCTTGTGCCAAGCGGCCATATGTTGCAAGTCATCTATCTGCTCATGCCTGTCACGGGGCTGTTTTTGCTGGCGCGGCTGTGGATCAAAGATCGGCGCGGCGCGGCCCGCATTATCCTCATGGGCGCGATCAGCAGCGTGCTCCTGCTGCTCTTTCTGCAACCCCTCATCCGCGAGACGCTGGCCGCAGACAACTATACCGACACGGGCGGCACTGTGCGCTACAGCGCCGATCTGCTGGCGATTGTGTCGCCTTCGTTTTTACATCCGCTGTACAAATATTTGCCCTATCCCGCGCATGTCCTGGGCGTCAATCTGGGCGAGGGAGCGCTGTATATGGGCCTGATTGCGGGCCTGCTGGCGCTCGTCGGCCTGCGGAACAAAACCGCCCGCTGGTGGGGGATAGTGGCCTTTGTCGCGTGGATTCTGGCGCTTGGCCCGCTGCTCAAAGTGCTTGATACGCCTCTGCTGCTCTCCATTGGCGAATATCGCACTCACATCACGCTGCCGCTGGCTCTCGTCCAGAACTGGCCCGGATTTTCGCTGGCCCGCACGCCGGGGCGCTATGGCTTCGCGCTGTCATTTGCGCTGGCAATGCTGGCGGCCTATGGCGCAGGGACGCTCTGGCGGCGCTGGAACGGCGCTCCAAGACGGGCGCTAATCGCGTGCGGCATGGTGACACTCCTGATCGTGGCCGATTATCAGGTATTTTTCCCGCTGCCCACGCGCCCCGCCGCCATCCCGCAGGCGGTGTATGACCTGCATCAGGATGCGCGGGTGCGGGCCGTATACGATATTCCCTATGAGCATCTGCTGGGGGCCAAAGATGCGCTCTACCTGCAAACCGCGCATGGCAAACCGTTGATTGCGGGACAGGTCACGCGCAGCACGCCCGTCAATCCGGCCAAGCTGGAACTGCTGCAATACACGCTCGATCCGGCCCTGCTCAAAGCCTATGGCGCAGATGTCATCATCCTGCACAAAACTCGTGCTGCACAAATCAAGCAGTTGGAGACGCTCAATGCCCTGCTGCGCGTCAAATTTCCGCCGCCCTTCTATGAAGACAGCGAGATTGCGATGTATCACACGCCGGATTACACGCTCACGCCCGCATTCACGGCGCGTCTGCCCGAAGAGGGCGCGTTTCGGGATGAGACGCACGCCGCCTTTTATACGCCGCGTCCGGGCTGGATGATGTTTGAGGCCACCCTCACGGGCGATGGCCGCCGCGTCAATGTCTTCCTCGATCATCAACGCCTTCGCACGCTCACCGTCAACGGCACGCAACGCCTCATGCTGCCGCTGCCGATTGCGGCGGAAGGCTTTTACACAGTGCGCCTCACGCTTGATCCAGCCTGCCCGCAGATCGATGATTCCGCGCTGGCCTGCCGCACCATGTCGATCAGCGATGTGCATCTCACATCGCTCAATCGGCCCTTCGCCTACAGCCTGATTCGCTTTGCGCCCGGTGTGACGCTCAACACGACCGAGATCATCCCCCAGGGCAAGACGCTGCTGGTCTATCTCGATTGGCAGTTTGCTCAGGGTGTGCGCGCCGAGGATGTGCGCTTTGTGCATGTCCTATCGGCAGATGGAACAAATGCCGCGCAGCAGGATGTTCCGTTAGGCGCTTTTCCGCCCGACAGCCGCTATCCCGAAGCGGTGCAGTTGGATATTTCCACCCTGCCGCCGGGACGCTACAGCGTGCGCGTGGGCTGGTATGCCAGCGAAACCGGGATGCGCTTTCCGGTACAGACGCCTGATCTGGTGGGGGGGGTAGATAACGCACCGGAAATTGGCACGTTTACCGAAAAAGCGCCGTAAAGCCCCTGCCTTCAGGCATGGGGATATAAGGCGTCGGAGCACAAACCACTTTTTCTGATAGACTCGTCTATGAGATGGAGCATCATCTCATACTGTCTCAGTCGGTGGAAGTCTTGGCGTAAGCCAAGCCTCCGGCGTTTACGGCAGATGCCCCCGCCTTTAGGTGTGGGGAGTATGTCACGATGACAAAATAGGAGATTCAACAGGATAGGAGGGACGCAGCACGCTGATCATAGGGACATGGCCCGCCTTGTCCACAGGTTTGGACAAGGCGGGCCATGTCCCATATGTACCAACTTAAGCAAATCATCCATCGTCCGCCTCGTTTTTGTCCTGTCGTCAGGGGTTGAAAACCCCTGCCTTGTCTTTTGCGGGACTGAAAGTCCCGCTCAAACCATCTTTTGGGGCGTATTTCGGCGGGGTTTTCAACCCCGCAAGACGCGAGACAGGGACTTTCAGTCCCTGGCGCAAGCGCTTTGGCCGCGTGCTGAGGTGGGCGAAGACGCACACTTTGGCCCACAATGAGCACAAAATCCTTAAGTTGGTGCATATGGGACAAGGCGGGCCATGTCCCTATAGACCGCCATAAATATCTCTATTTATCGTTGTGGTGGGGTAGGGGCGCAGCACGCTGCGCCCACTGAGGCTCAGATCATTTACGTCGGTGTGTGGTCGCCGATGATGCCCATCTCGATCAAGGCCGCCCGTACCTCATCGACGGGCAGGCCGACGACGTTGCTGTAGCTGCCCTGGATCAGCGCCACTGGATGAAAGCCCTCATGCTGAATGGCATAGGCCCCGGCCTTATCAAAGGGATCGCCTGTGGCAATATAGGCGTCGATTTCGGCATCGGTGTAGGCCCGCATGGTCACCACCGTCTTGACGACACTGGCACGGCGATCAACCCGATCCGACGATTTGCGGAGCAGATGGAAGGCCGTACACACCATATGCGCCCGATCCCGCAACTGCTGGAGCATCTCACGCGCTTCATCGGCCTCGGCAGGCTTGCCAAGAATTTCACCCTGCTCATCGATGCCAATGGTATCGGCGGCCAGGATGACGATGGTGTCAGCGGCCAGAATCGCGCCCTGATCGAGGCGAGCGGCCACCGCCTCAGCCTTTTCCCGCGCCAGACGCTGCACATACTGCAAGGGCGGCTCGGAGGGTTGCTGCGATTCATCAATATCAGGCTTCATGATGATATACGTCAGATGAGGCGCGGCTTGCGCCAGGAGTTCACGCCGACGCGGAGAACTGGATGCGAGGATGAAGGACATAGAAATGGGAAGAACTTTCTTTAATAAACATCGCGGGCAGACAGGCTGCCCGTGATGACTGACGTATGCGGCTTAGTTATGGCTGTGATCGTCGTCGTCGTCTTCCTCATAATCCTCGTCTTCGAAGTCATCAAAGGCTTCGTCGATGAGGCTCTGGGGCAGACCAACTTCGATTTCTTCTTCGGTGGCGGGGCGCACGCTGAGGATCTGAACCTCGTAGTTCAGCGTCTTGCCTGCCAGCGGCGCATTGAAATCGAGGCGGACTTTGCCATTGTTGACATCGAGGACAATCGCCTCATATGAGTCGCCGTCTTCATCCACCATCTCGATTTCCATGCCCGGTTGCAAATCGCCCAGACCTTCAAAGTCTTCGACAGGCACTTCGTCGATTTCTTCTTCGTCATATTCGCCGTAGCCATCAGCGGGCGCAACCGTCACCTTGACCATATCGCCGGCCTGCTTGCCTTCGAGCGCTTTTTCCAGGCCGGGGACGATATTCTCCGCGCCGTGAAGATATTCCACAGGGTCTTCGCCCGTGACTTCTTCGACAACGTGTCCTTCAATCATGAGGGTGTAGGCGATCTCGCCCACCATGTCTTTTTTCAACGTTTGACTCATGCACGCATCTCCATCTCGCTGAATCCCGGTCATCGGGATGCACAATGGCCGCATTATATATGTGGCTTGTTGGAAATAAAATAGAAAACCCTACAGTCTGTGTAAAGGGTGCATAAGAGGGATGGCTTTGCCACCTCTCCCACTTTCAAGGCTCGTTTTTTTAACCGAATCAACAACATCGCCCCATTCAATGGTAGATTTCTACTACCGACTCAGCAAATAGGCCACCAGCGCCGAGATATCGCTCTCGGAGGCATAGACGAGGCGGTGATCGCCCTGGCCCTGCGTAAACACATCGCGCAGCGTGGCAGCGCGGCCATCGTGCAAATACGGGGCGCTGTGCCACAAGCCTTGCAGCCCTGGCGTCATGAATTGGCCGCCTGTACCGACATCATAGGTTTTCTGGTCTGTGCCTGCGCCGCCCGTATGACAGGTATTGCATTTCCAATCGCTAAACAGGCTGGCCCCGCGCTGTACCTCGTCCGACGTGCTCTTGAAGGGCGTCTCAAGCGGCGTAAAGCCTTTGATGTAGGCCACCAGCGCCGAGGCTTCGACAGTATCGACACCTAACCCCGTCCCGGCCTGCATCTGGCGAATATGCTCATCGAGTGCGCCCCAATCCGTCCATGTGCCAAGCCAGCCATACGGCAGATTGGTCGGCAGATCGAGCAGCGAGGGCGTGTTGAGACCGCGCCACACCTGCCCATCGCTCCAGCCATCGAAGTGACACACGCCGCAGGAGAGCGTGCCGGTTGCGCTCAGGCGCGGATCGCGGGCGGTGTAAA
>DAOTUR010000061.1:0-6230 GCA_034436915.1 Anaerolineae bacterium | reverse complement strand
TTGTGATATGCTCATGGTCAGACCTGTTGATGAGGGTTGTGTGTTTGGTGACTGCAACCTTACACTCAACAGGTCTCTCGTCAAGTCATTCTTTCTTCAATCCGTGATTCACTGAGTTTAGCCTATAAGAACAGCACTCTCAGTTTGTATATACATATAAAATATTACAATAATAAACTCCGTACTTCCACAACAGCAAGATGATAACTTGATGATTTTCCCTCTCTCTGTTGTAACGAACCTTGCATCACGCGAACATTCGTGCGTATGATGATAGAAATATCTGATCTGGATTCCTGAAAGGTTCGTGGCGTATGGCAGCGCCTCCTCTCGCAGAACAACTTCGCCCTCATTCCCTGGAGGAATGCGTCGGGCAGTCCCATTTGATTGGCTCGGATAAGCCTCTGACACGGGCGGTGCAGCAGGATCGCATCCCCTCGATGATTTTGTGGGGGCCGCCGGGCGTGGGCAAGACCACGCTCGCTCGCGCCATCGCCCATGATACAAAGCGTGCCTTTTACCCGCTGTCGGCAGTGGCGGCAGGCAAAAATGATATGCGCGAAGTGGTGGAAGAAGCCCAGAAGCGCCGCCGCCTGTTCATGGGGCAGGTGATTGAGCGTGAGGATGATCGCGGCGTCGTCCTCTTCCTCGATGAGATTCACCGCTTCAACAAGGCGCAGCAGGATTTTTTGCTGCCCTTTGTAGAAGATGGCACGCTCATTCTGATTGGGGCAACGACGGAAAACCCCTCATTTGAGGTCAACAGTGCGCTGCTCTCCCGCGTGCAGGTGTTTACCCTCAAATCGCTCACTGAGGATGAACTCAAGATTATCCTGGGGCGCGGCGCGGGCAAATTGCAGGTCGAGATTGAGGCGGAGGCAATGGATTTTCTCGCCAGCTATGCCAATGGCGATGCCCGCACAGCCTTGAACGTGCTTGAGAATGCCTGCCAGCTTTATGGCGGGCCGCTCGTCACATTGGAGTCCGTCAAGAACACGCTGCAATCCAAGCATCTGCGCTACGACAAATCGGGCGAAGAGCATTACAACACCATCAGCGCCTTCATCAAGAGTATGCGGGCGGGTGAGGTGGATGCGGCACTGTACTATCTGGCACGTATGATCGATGCCGGAGAAGACCCGCTGTTCATTGCCCGCCGCATGGTAATCTTTGCCAGCGAGGATGTGGGCATGGCACTGCCCACCGCGCTTGTGGTGGCTAATGAGGTCTTCCGCGCTGTCGAGACGATTGGCCTGCCCGAAGCGCAGATCAATCTGGCACATGGTACGGTCTATCTGGCGACAGCGGCCAAAGATCGCAGCGCCTATGAAGCCTACTTTGAAGCATTAGACGATGTGAAGGCACACGGCAATCTGTCCATCCCAATGCATCTTCGCAATGCGCCCACCAAGCTGATGAAAGAGCTTGGCTACGGCCAGAAGGAAGGCGATGGGGCGTTTCTACCAGAGAAGCTCAAGAAGAAACGCTATTATCGGCCCGACAAATAACCCTTCCGACCCACTTTCAAGAGTGGGTTTTTCGCAGCCAAACCCGTACCCCATCCATTCGTAAGGGCGCAGGACGCTGCGCCCCTTGTACACCGTGCCTGCAATACGGCAGTTGTTTAGCCGTTCTTGCGCTTGTTTTTGTCTTTGAAGGCGTGGCGAATAACCTCAATATCGAAGTTGTCCGGGGGGACACCGGTCTCGGCAAAGCGGTACAGGGCAGCGCGATAAATCCCACCTAGCGCTCCGGCAATCACGCCCAGCCCGATGAGAGAAATCAGGGTGAGGCCGATGAAAAAGAACGTCAGCGCTGCTGAGTTTGAGGCCGCGCCAACGACAAACGTCAGGAATGTGCCGACGAAGATCACCAGCATGGTCAGCAGGAAGAAGACGAAGCCCATGCCTGCATCGGCAGCAATTTGTTCGCCCCAGGTTTTCTTGAGCAGGCCCGTGCTTTCTTTGATGGCCTCAATCGGGCTGACATCTTTTGCTGCCAGGACGGGAATGACCAGGAAGGTGGCGATATTCCAGGCGAAGCCGCCGAGCCATGAGATCATGCGTCCCAGGAAGCCGAGCCGCTCTTCGATGACGCGCAGGACGAGGCCCACCGTCGCTGAGATGAGGGCATACTGGAAGATGATGCCGAATTTGCTGCGAGCGATTCGCAAGCCCTCACCGAAGGTCGGATTGCCACCATCCAGGCGGATCATCGCCGAGGCGACCAGCGCCACGTTGAAAAAAATCGAGATGGTATAGCCAACGAGGTAAAACAGGAACAGGATGGCATAGCCAATGATCTCTGAACCGCTTTTGCTGCCTGTGCTTAAGCCAATCAGCCCAAAAATCGCCCCAACTGGAATGAGGAACACGATGGTAATCAGGATCATGGTGATACCGGAGATCAGGGGAAAGAGCAGCAGTTGTTTATCGGCCTGCAGGACGGCCCAACTTGCTTTGACCAACTGCCAACTATTACTGAATCGCTGAAACATGATGACTCCCTCTGTATTTATGAGACGCTACTCATAATTATACATCCTCACTGAGGGCGGATGATACAGATTTACTAAAAATTCCAGGAATTGCCTGTCTACTACCTCATGAAACGTTTAAATTATTTGCTTTTGCCTTCTGGTCGCAGCAGTCTTCACACCATAAACATCTCTCGTGGCTGTTTGTGTTGATCTTGCTGATCTGAGATTATGCTGTCATCAGATTGGTCATTCGTTAATCTCAAGTCCTACTGACTACCACACAAGGACGCCCCATGCCTAACTACCTGTGTGTGACCTGCGGCACGCAGTATCCCGCCTGCGACGAGCCGCCCGCCCATTGTCCCATCTGCGAAGATGAGCGCCAATATGTCAACCCAAACGGCCAGCAGTGGACGACGCTTGAGGCCCTGCGCCCGGATCATCATCTTGTGATTGAGCCTGTTGAGCCTCATCTCTACCATCTCAAGCCAGAGCCAAAAGTTGGAATCGGCCAATACGCCCATCTTGTGCAGACGCCGCATGGCAATATCCTGTGGGATTGTGTGCCTTACATCGATGATGCTGCGATTGACGCGATCAATGCTCTGGGCGGGATCAGCGCCATTGCCATCTCACACCCGCATTTCCACACCACAATGGTGGAATGGAGCCGCGCCTTTCACAATGCGCCCATCTACATCCATGAGGGCAATCGTGTGGATGTTGTGCAGCCTGATACGGCCATCCACTATTGGGATGGAGCGACAGTCTCGCCCCTCGAAGGCATCATGCTCATTCACTGTGGGGGACACTTCCTCGGTTCAGCCGTGCTGCATTGGCAGGATGGGGCAGAGGGACGTGGCGTTATTCTCACCTCGGATACCATCTATATCGTCGCTGATCCTCGCTATGCAACGTTTATGTACAGCTATCCCAACGATATCCCACTGCCTGTGAGCAAGGTACGCCGCATCATGGCCGCGATTGAGCCATTCGCCTTTGATCGGGCGTATGCGGGCTTTGGCGCAGTGATGAACACAGACGCCAAAGCCAAAATCAATGCCTCTGCCGAGCGTTATATTCGTATTCTCACCGAAGCGTGACATACAACCTGACCGTGTGACTCTTAAAATCGTGTTGATGTAGGGGCGACTCATGGGTCGCCCGTGTTGAAAAACCGTGTTCTGGGCGCGATCTAAACCTTCGCTGGCAGAGAGGCGCTAACTCCCAGATGGCGGTTCAGGCGTTGTGGTTGGGATCGACATATCGACGATATCCACCAGCGATTTTTCGATCCAGCCCGACTGTCCATCGCCTGTCCGCACCGACACCCACTCTGTCCCCGCGCTGCTGGTTGTGCCCACAGCAAACCAATATGTCGCCGCGCCGACAGGGATCAGGGTCGGACTGCCTCGGTCAGGCGATGTGTAAAACACGGTGTCCTGTCGCGGCACAGCCCGCATGGTGTCACTGTAGAGGCTTTGCAGCGGCACATCGGTCATGACAGGTGTTGGTGTATACGTTGGCACAAAGGTCGGGGATGGCTCAAGGATCGAGCTGCAATTCCCGACGAAGGTCACGCCGTTGGTGGTCGGCGGGAACCAGCCTGAGCGACCATTGTAGTAAATCTCGTACCACCCCGTCACTGTACCAGCAACGATGACGGTGCTCTCACCCGCTGGCAACGAGGTTACGATGGGCGACTGCACATCCGGCTCTTGCGA
Source organism: Anaerolineae bacterium (assembly GCA_034436915.1). Lineage (GTDB taxonomy): Bacteria > Chloroflexota > Anaerolineae > Aggregatilineales > Phototrophicaceae > JALHOR01. The sequence goes on along the minus strand of DAOTUR010000061.1, from coordinate 2,027 downwards.
CAGCGGCAGTGGGGCCGATCCTGAGTTAACCACCGTGCAATCATAGGCGGCATTGGTAGGCGAGGGCAGCGGAATCGCATCGCACGGGCCTTGCAGAATCATCCCCTTAATCGGCACCCATACGGCATAGCCAATCTCTACCCAACCCTGTGTACGTGTCAGGACAATTGTTGGAGCCTGTCCTAATGAGCTGATTACAGGCGCAGAATAATCTGCATAGGCATAGGTGGATATGGATTGCCCTGTAGAATTTGTAATCGTACAGACGGTCATATCGACAACTTGCGTCGGCTGGAGATTAGCGGGAGGTTGTGTCGGCAGCAGACGCACTGGGGTGATGGTGGGCAGCGATCCGCTGCGTGGCGTCATCGTCGGAAGCGGACGCACGATGATGGGCGTGCTGGAGGCGCGTGGGATCGGTGTCCAGGTGCTGTCCGTTGGTGTATAGGACGGTGTGGCTGTCACGCAGCCGGGACGTGTGCTGCCCGCAGGAATCACACATTGAGTTGGCCCTGGCGTGGGCGTGAACGGTGACATGGGCGCACCCAATCCATCAGTTGCCATTGCGACAGCCGTTGTAATGATTTCGGGCCGAATCTGACGTATGGCCGATAGAAGAAGTGCGCCGCCGCACAAAAACACCACCAGAAAGCCCGCCACGAACATGAGCGGCGAACTATTGAGCCGTCCCAGTGCCATCTGGCGAACACGCGGCGTCAGGGGCATCGCTGTCGGATTGACAGGCTGCGCTCCATTGCGATATTGCAACTGCTTGTAAATCTCCGGTGACAGGGGCGGCAGATGACGGGCCGCAGCATCGGCTTCGCGCCAGACTGCCGCCGCGATGCGCCGCCAATCTTCCAGCTCCTGGCGCAAATGGCTATCATGCGCCAACTGTGCTTCAAACGCCTGCATCTGGGCAGGGGGCAGGCTGCGGGCGACATAGTACGGGATGAGGTCTTGCCAGGGTGTTTGTGTCATACCGATACAATCCTTATTGATTCAAGACGCGCTTGAGCATATCTTTGGCGCGGTGCAAACGGCTTTTAACCGTTCCTTCCGATATTCCCAACACATCCGCCACTTCCGGCCCGGTGAGTTGGTGGTAAAACACGAGCGTCAAGACCTCGCGCTGGGCTTCCGGCAGCTTGAGAATCGCCTGTCGCACCTGCTCGGCTTGTTCATTCTTCTCCATCGATTCTGTCGGCCCTGTATCCTCGCTGCGGAGATGAAACACCTCACTGATGTCGATCACGGGCAGCCGCCGCTTGCGATAGGTGTTGATGGCACGGTTGCGGGCGATGACGAGCAGCCAGGTTTTGACTTTGCTGCGGGCTTCAAAGGTGGCGGCGTGCTCCCAGGCGGCCAGCATGACATCCTGCACCAGTTCTTCCGCCAGCGTGAGGTTGTCCACACGCGCATTGAGGAAGGCCAGCAGCATTGGCCCGTAGCGGGTATACAATTCATTCAGCGCCCGAATATCGCCCCCGGCCATCGCATGAATCAGCACCCAATCAGGATCGGGTACGTCATAGGGGGTGATGGGCGGTGTTGGCAGGGTTTGGGGCATCATCACAAGCGGCCCTCCAGGTATGGTGTTTCTCTTTTTATCTTTGCATCTGTACTATATGACACTGGGGCGTGTGAAATCGTTCCATACGTTTGGAAAGAACTTCAGTTTTGGAGAGCGCTGCCCCTCGGCGATAGCGCAGCAAAACGATCATACCCTCTCTGCCCTGATTCGAGTGGGGATTTTTGCTATGTATGTAACATGAGGATAAAATAATCCAATAATATAATTTTGGAATCGACCTTATGACCAGTCTTACGACCATCAATCGCCGTTACACGATGCAAAATATACTCGGTCAGGGCGGTATGGGCGTGGTGTATCGCGCCACGGATCGTCTTAGGGTCGGTAAAAGAATAACTTACTCACCTTACGCACCCCCCATAAAATGATGCCGAGAGCGCTGGAATGACTGTCAAACCTTTCCTTCCAGCCCCTCCGCACCGTTCAGCGAGGG
>DAOTUR010000060.1:0-13645 GCA_034436915.1 Anaerolineae bacterium | reverse complement strand
CAAGAATCTGACTGTCTTTATGCCATGAGATCGCCATCGTATCGGGTGTATGACCCGATACGGTATGGACGACGGCCCCAGTTTCGCCGTCGAACAGCGTGATCGGGCCGGAGACACCTGCTGCTGCCAGCACGCGACTGTCAGGTGACCAGGCCAATCCAATCACATGATCATCAATGTGTGAACGCCAGAGGGATTTGAGCGGCTCTGGCGAGGCTTGAGGTTTTGTCTTGCGCTGCATCATCACACGAGGCATTGCTGGAAACTCCCTTCCAGCGCCGCCCGATCCAGGTTGCGCCCGATGAAGATCATCTTATTGTGACGCAGAGTGCTGCCCCAGGGACGATCCGGCCGCCCATCAAACAGCATGTGAACGCCCTGAAAGACGAAGCGTTCTTCCCATCCCTTGACGCTCAGCACACCTTTCATGCGAAAAATGTCCTGGCCTTTGGTGCGCAGCAGCTGGCTCAACCACTGATTCAGCTTGTCCAGGTTGAGGTCGCCGGGCAGTGTGATGCCGACAGATGTCACCGCCTCATCATGTTCATGATCGGGTTTATACTCCCGTGTCTCTTGAGGATCGATCTGTGTCCCCATCATGCGCAAGGAAGCATCAAACTCGTTGGGATGATGTTCGGTGAAGAGCATATACAGTCCGGCCTGCTCAATGACACATGGGAAGACAGATTGTCCTGATGCATTCAGCAGGAGTTGGTGATGCTGTTTGCCAGTCCGGATTGTCTCCTCTGGATTGAGAGGAGACTCGTCATCCGAGAACGTCAAGACCGCATCCATCAGTGTGGCGTCCCGTGCGGCCAGACCTGTGCTCGAAAGAGGGAGAAGCACCAGATCCATCGAGGGATCAGGACCTTCACCCATGACCCATTCATACGTCCCGGCTTGAAGCGCATACAGACCTGACCACTCAAACGGGTATTCCGGTTCCATAAACCTGGGATCCATGTCCAGCGCACGATCGAGGTTGAAGCCGCCCACGTTGAGAATTTTGTCCATGTCAACGGCGGCATCCTGAGTGCGATAAATCTTGGCGAGACTGTTCATGCTCTTGAGACGCGCTTCGAGCTTGTCCAGATCTTCCGGTGTAACCAGATCGATTTTGTTGAGTAGGATGACATCCGCAAAAGCCACCTGTTCTTTGGCTTCATCACTGTCGTCAATATGCTCCCAGATGTGTTTGGCATCGACGACCGTCACAATCGCATCAAGCGTGAGGTTACGCTGCATCTCATCATCGACATAGAAGGTTTGCGCAACGGGGCCGGGATCGGCCATGCCCGTGGTTTCAATCATAATGTAATCGAATTTGTCGCGGCGCTTCATGAGATGACCCAGAATACGAATCAAATCGCCACGCACCGTGCAGCAAATACACCCGTTGTTCATTTCGAAGATTTCTTCTTCAGCACCAATCACCAGATCATTATCGATTCCCACTTCGCCGAATTCATTTTCAATCACAGCAATCTTTTTGCCGTGATTCTCAGTCAGAATGCGATTCAGCAGCGTGGTCTTGCCTGATCCGAGAAAGCCCGTCAACACGGTGACAGGGACACGTTCTTCTGCTCTTGGCATCATGTTCAATTATCCTTTCAAAGGTTTTTGGGTCAGAGGTGTACAGCAGGCACAACCAGACAGATGGCGACCTGACGAAGCAGATCGATGATTGAAGGGCTGACGGCGGCCAACGTGTGCTGCCGCTGTCACAACACGCCGTGTCAGCAGGCTGCGGCAAAAGGGACAGACAGCGAGATCATCGGCCGCCACGATCGAACGGCGGTGTTCAAAAACGCTGCGACATTCACGACATTGATAGGCATAAAGCGGCATTCAGGCTCTCCCCATCAAACGGCTCATAAAGCACATGATCAGCATAAAAGTGTAGTTTGCGTGCCAGATAGGTCACATGATCACGCGTATGGTTGTCAATCAGAGCGATGGTTGTGATATGCAGGCGGCTTCCTCGTAGGGTACTCAGAAGGAGGGCCAGCGTCTCCGGGTCGGCAGCCGCTGATGTCAGCAGCAGGGCATAATCGGTTTGCAACCGCCAGACCAGCGGAATCAACGAGGCCGCCAATGAGCAGCAGACACAGCCGCCATGCAGCCGCTGATGGGGGAGGTCATCAAGCCGCAAAGGAGTCTCGCCATTGTCCAAAAGAGTGATACGACACCCCTCGCTTGAGAGATGCGTGATCAACTGCCCGACAAAAGCGGTCTTAACATCATGGCGCAGACCCGTAATCACAATCAGATGCATCATTCATCCCACGTCTGAGGACGCTGCCCAGGTGAAGCCCTCAAATACCAGGGGCTGTAAATCCGGTGTTGGTGCGACATACCCATCGGCCCGCAGCATCATGTCAATGTAGTCATAGATCGCCAGAATGAGGCGCTCGTCATTGATCGAGTGAAACCAGATGGGCTGACCGTCAAAGATCAGCAGGACGACATTTGCCAGTGAACACGGCCCTAAGCAGCCGCTTTGAGTCAAATGAATTTTGTTGCCCAGTTTGCGCCGTTCCCATTCGTGGTGATACAGATCTTGCGGTGCGGCGGGAAAGCCTTTGTCTGTACGTCCACAGCAGCAGCCCTGTGAACAGACAAACAACTGTCCGCGTTTTTTCACCACATGAATTGACTCACCGTCGGCACGGATGACAACGTTCCGTTTGATTTCAAAGAGTTCCATTATTCCTCGCTAGTGTCAGGCGAACGACGCCGAATAACGTTGATGATCCAGGCCAGGGCAAAAAACCCCGTACAGGCCAGGACAATCGCTGCCCCCGATGACACGTCAGCATAAAAGGAGGCATATAACCCGATCACGCCTGACGTCACGGCGAAAAAAACAGCCAGCCCCATCATAGGGCGGAGTCGATTGGTCAGGAGAGAGGCGGCTGCGGCGGGGGTCACAAGCAGGGCTGAGGTCATCACCACACCAACAACCTGAATACTGCTCACAACGGTGAAGGCCAGCAAAACCAACAGCAGATAGCGCAGGCGTGACGCCTTGAGACCCATCACCTCGGCATGGATCGGGTCAAATGACGTGAGCTCGAGTTCCTTATGGAAAAGTGCCAGCAGGACAAGAACTGCCATGGTAATCAGGGCAATCAGCCCTAAATCACTGGTGGTGACACCGAGAATATTGCCGAACAGGATATGGGTCAGGTCACGGAATGAGCGCACGGTGCTGATGAGCAAAATCCCGAGAGCAAACATGCCCGTAAACATGACGCCGATGGCCGTGTCCTCGCGGATTTCCTCCCGTCGTGACAGCCAGCCAATGCCCAGGGCCGTGATCACCCCCGCGATGAGAGCGCCCCCGAACAAGCTCCAGCTGTTGAGATAGGCGATGACCACACCCGGCAGCACGGTATGAGCCAGCGCATCGCCAATGAAGGCCATGCGGCGCAGCACCACATACACGCCAATGCTGGCACAGGCCACCCCAGTGAGTACCGCCGCCAGCAGCGCCGTTTGCATAAAGCTGTATTGAAAGGGAGCCATCAGCCATTCGATCATCGGGCGGCTCCAAGGGTCATCTCAGCAAATGGTCTCACTGGGGGTGGAGCTTCGCAGCCTTCCTCAAGGTACAAGACGCTGTCAAAATCGCTGTCCAGTCGCCCCAGATCGTGGGTGGCTGTCACGACGGTTTTGTCTTGATGTTGCAGCGCCGTGAGCACCTGGCTGATGATCGCCCGTGTTGTAGCATCCACAGCGTTGAGAGGCTCATCGAACAGCAGCAGATCAGCTTCCTGTGCCAGGGCACGCGCCAACAGAGCCCGCTGCTGCTGCCCACCGGAGAGCTGCCCGATCTGACGATTCATAAGAGCGGTTAATCCGAGCTGATCAATCACAGCCTCGACAATGGCCTCATCCTTGCGCGATGGGCGGCGAAACCAACCCAGGTGAACATAGCGTCCAGTCAGGACCAATCGCCGCAGCACAATCGGAAAACGCCAGTCGATCTCGCCACGCTGCGGCAGATAGGCCACGCGATGGTGGCATGCTCCCACAGGATTGCCATAAATTGCAATGGTTCCATGACTAACGGGCAGGAGTCCGGCAACAGCTTTTAACAGCGTCGATTTTCCTGCACCATTAGCTCCCACCAGGGCCACTCGCGCACCCCGGGGGGCACGCAAGTTGACATGGTGCAGGGCAAGCCGCCGCGAACCCGGATACTCTACATTGAGATCGCGGACCTCAAGGGCAAGCGCGTCTGCAACAGGATCAAGATGGCGGCGGTTGCTGTAGGGCAACATCACTGGCTTAACGCTCCAACGATGCTGTCGACGTTATAACGCAATAATTGCAAGTAAGTCGGGCATGGGCCGTCGGCAGGGCTGAGAGCATCACTGCACAGCGGCGCTCCAACTGTCACACCGGCTTCGTCAGCCACCTGCTGTACCAGATCGGCATTCTCGATGTTTTCCGGAAACACGGCGCGTGTGCCTGTCGCCTTGATCGCATCAACCAGGGCGGCTGTATCCGCGGCGGATGGGCCGCTGCCTTCGGTGGTCACCGAGTCAATCGCAAATCCAATTTCCTCAAAGCCATAGCGACTGGCAAAATATCCAAACGCATCATGACTGGTGACCATTTTGCGCTGCTCTGTTGGAATGGCCTGTACCTGCTGCAAAATATAGCTGTCAGCGTCGAGTAGCTGCGTCAGGTAGGCATTGGCATTCAACTGATAGGTGACCGCGTTGACGGGGTCAGCGGCTGCCAGGGTATCGCGCACAATTTCGACGACATGCACGAAATTATATGGGTTCTGCCAGATATGCGGGTCGGTTTCACCCGCCTCGTCCCCGAGACCGATGGTGCCGGGCGTAATGCCTGTGCTGATGACCACGCGCTGGGCCTTTGAACCAGACGCTGTATAGAGATCATCCAACCAGGCCTCAAAGTCCAACCCATTTTCAAAAATGATGTTGGCGTCACTCAGCGTTACGCTGTCCTGTGGCACTGGCTCGTAGGTGTGGGTGTCACCATCCGGCCCGACCAGAACGGTCAGATCAATGGTGTCTCGGGCGATATTCTGGACCACATCGCCCAGAATGCTGTAGGTAGCGACGACTTTCAAACGTTGATCCTGGGCACTTGTGGCAGAGACACCGAGAAGCAGCAGGCTGAACAGCGTAAGACTGAGAAACAAACGAACGCGCATGTGATGGTCTCCTATTTGAAATGATGACTATGTTGTGATACGCCGACACGTTGTACAGGTGCCAAAGAGTTCCAGCCGATACTCGCTGATGTCATGCCCGCTGTTTCGCTCGGTCTGTACCATCAGGCTTTGCAGCGGCTGACGATCCAGATACAGAGCCTGCCCACACACCAGACACACAAACAGCATGAGAGACTCAGGCACGGCTGGCACAAAACGGCTGCATCCTTGATACCCATGCACCCGCCGCAGCAGGCCCAGGGCTTCCAACTTCTCAACGGTGCGATACACCGTAGCGCGTCCTGTCTCCGGGCGGGATTGGCGTGCAGACTCCCAGACCTGTTCAGCACTGAGAGGCTCTTCACTGTGTGCCAGGATAGCCACGAGCGTTTTCTGCACCTCAGTGATACGGCCGCCGCTGCCTTTCAACGCTTTCAGCCAGTCATCAGGATTGATGCTCTTACGGTTAAACGGCATGGTCATCAGCTGGGCCTTGACTCTCAATTGATACGGCGTATCATTTGGTTTATATATTGATACCACGTCTCATTGAGATTGGCAAGCAGCAAATCAAAGCGAGAATGTTTATGCAAATGCCGTCACCTATCCCGCTGACGATCATCACGGGCTTTCTGGGATCAGGGAAAACAACACTGCTCAATCAGATCTTGCATGCCGATCATGGCCTGCGGGTGGCGGTGTTGGTCAATGACTTTGGGGCGATTAACATTGATACACAGCTTGTCGTCGGCGTGGAAGGGGAGACCATCAGTCTGGCCAATGGCTGTATCTGCTGCACCATTCGGGATGATTTACTTAAGGCTGTGCTTGATTTACTGCAACGGTCTGAGCCGCCTGAATACATCATCATTGAAACCAGTGGTGTGTCTGATCCGCTCGAGGTCGCTTTGACCTTTCGCAGTCTCCGTCAGATTTACATCGACAGCATTCTGACTGTGATTGATGCCGAACACATTCTCTCACTCGATACCTCGTATGAGAGATTGTCCACGAATCAGGTGCGTATGGCGGATCTTCTGATCCTCAACAAGGTCGATCTCATCAACAAAGAGCAGCTTGAAGCCGTCCGTCGTCATATTCGCGCTCTTGCTCCCAGAGCACGCATTTTAGAGACAACACACGCCGTTGTCCCCATAACGCTGCTGCTTAATGTGGGCACATTTGATCTGCACTCCCTTCATGATCGTTCGCCGCAGGAGGTTCATGTTCATACAGCGGGCGATGACAATCACCATGAGCATGAGGAAGACTCTCCTCATGTCCATACAGATCACACGCTCGTATTCAACACCTGGCATTGGCACAGCGATCAGCCTGTGTCCTACCGAGCGCTGCGGCAGATGATCGATCACCTCCCGGAGACGATCTATCGCGCCAAGGGAATTTTCTTTCTGGTTGATGACCCGGATCAAAAGTGGGTTCTGCATGTTGTGGGCCAGCGCACCAGCCTGATAGCCCTGCCGGGTGGTTGGGGCGAGGAAGCGGCCCGCTCTTAGTTGATTGTGATTGGAGACGCGGGCCGCATCAATGCGGCAGCGCATGAAGGCCTGTCTCGCGGTTGAGGCACCTGCATCACACCTTGAACAGATCGCCAACCGCGCCATCGAATGGCTGCGACAGCGCTTACCCACATCATCCTGACCACAGACATTTGAAAGGAGAGAAGACAATGAATGCATTCACATCCCCGGTGCCGATGACGATTTTGAGCGGCTTTCTGGGGGCGGGAAAAACCACCCTGCTCAACCATATTCTGCATGGTGATCACGGCCTCAAGGTCGCGGTCCTGGTGAACGACTTTGGCAGCATCAATATTGATACACATCTCGTGGTGGGCGTGCACGGAGAGATGATCAATCTCTCTAACGGCTGTATTTGCTGCACCATTCGTGGCGATTTACTCAACGAGACGCTGAAACTGCTGCACCGTGCTGATCCGCCGCAGTACATCATCATCGAGACGAGCGGTGTCTCTGATCCGTTGGCCGTCGCCAATACCTTTCTCATGCCGGAAGTCAGACCGCTGATCACGCTTGAGGGCATCCTGGTGGTGGTCGATGCAGATCAGCTCCTGACGCTTGACGAAGAGAACTATGGGCTGGCGATTGATCAAATAGCGGTGGCTGATATGGTGGTTCTGAACAAGATTGATCTGGTCAGCGCAGAAGATCTTGAACGCATCAAGTCCCAGGTGATCCGTAAAATCGTGCCGGAGGCACGCATTCTCGATGTCACTTATGGGCAGATCCCCTTCGAATTGGCGCTGGGCGTCGGGCAGTATGATCCGGAGCGGGTGTGGCAACGGGCTGAGAGAGATGTTCATGTGCATGGTGTCGAGGAGTCTCATGACCACGACCATAACCATGAACATCACGATCACAGCCACGAGCATGATGAAGATCACGCTCATGAACACACCGATCACACCCTGGTCTTCAGCACCTGGAGTTGGGAATCGGATCAACCGCTGCTGCTGCGGCCTTTACAGGATGTGTTTGAAGACCTGCCGACCACGATTTATCGCGCCAAAGGATTTATCTGTCTGCATGGCATGCCCGAAGAGAAAATTCTGCTGCAAATGGTCGGCAAACGGGCCAGTCTTACCCTGACAGACGGCTGGGGTGACGAGCAGCCTCACACCCAGATCGTGATGATTGCCTCACATGGTGGCCTTGATGTGGAGATGCTGCGGCACAAATTAGAGGCCTGTGTTGTGCCGGACGCACCAAAGCCCAAAGTTCGCCCGTTGACTGCGAAAAAAGAATGGCTGCGGCGTCAAGCGGCGCAATGATGGCTCGTCAACACGCGAAAACGCCGCCGTGCGTCAAACTGTGTCCGCGTTTCAGTACCCGTGGTGAAGCGCTGCTGGATCAGCAAATGTGGTGTTGGGGCTGTGATGTGCGCCGGGTCGATGAGAATTTGCTGCTGGACTACGGCTGCACAAAGCGACCCGCACCTGTTCCCCATTTACGCAGCGCCTACACGGTTTGGCTGGATGAGACGTGTGCGCTGACTCTATGGGGATGGGGTGTGTGGATCGCCCGCGAGGCGCTCGGCAGCCTGTTCATCAGCCGGTCGCGCTTCAAGGTGCGGGCGACAACAACCGTGCATCTGCTGCCGCAAGCCTGGTGCGAAGCGGATTTGCCGCTCAAACACGAGCGTGTGGCATTGGATCACTGTGCGCCGCTGCTGGCGACAGCACTGACATGGATCGCTACGTATGAAAAGTGGGTGAGCACTCGGACTGTGCCGACTTATCGCGACACCCTGCTGGAAAGCTGGCCGCAGCGCCGCCATTATCGCGGTGGCACACCCGCGGCGGAGATGCCCGCCCAATGGATCGCCCTTGCTCAGCATGTTCATCAGGAGATGCTCTCATCATGAAAAAATTACCAGTGACGGTCTTATCGGGATTTCTCGGTGCTGGGAAAACCACCCTGCTCAATCATGTGCTCACCAATCGTGAGGGCCTGAAGGTGGCCGTGATCGTCAATGACATGAGCGAGGTCAACATCGATGCGCAGTTGATTCGTGAAGGCGGCGCACAGCTCAGCCGTACCGATGAAAAGCTGGTGGAAATGTCCAACGGCTGCATCTGCTGCACGCTGCGCGAAGACCTGCTCAAAGAGGTAGTACAGTTGGCATCTGAGGGGCGCTTCGATTATCTGCTGGTTGAATCGAGCGGCATTTCCGAGCCTTTGCCCGTCGCCATGACATTCAGCTTTTCGACGCCCGATGGCACGATGAGCCTGATGGATGTCTCGCAGCTTGATACGATGGTTACGGTGGTCGATGCCAACAGCTGGCTCGATGATTACCGTGAAGGCTTGCGCCTTAAGGCCCTCGGCATGGCAGTCAGTGAGGAGGACAATCGCACTCTGTCGGATCTGCTGATCGATCAGGTGGAATTTGCCAACGTGATTGTGCTGAGTAAGACCGATCTGGCCTCGCACGAACAGGTTGAAGAGTTGGAAGGTGTGCTGCATACACTCAATCCGGGCGCACGCCTTATCCGCGCCGAACAGGGGCGGATTGCGCTCACCGATATCCTCCATACAAACCTCTTTGATATGGAAACGTCGCAAAAATCAGCCGGCTGGCTCAAGGAACTGCAAGGCGAACACACGCCTGAAACCGAAGAATATGGTGTCAGCAGCTTTGTCTTCAAGGCACGCCGTCCATTCCATCCGCAGCGTTTGTTTGACGTTCTGCAAGCGGCCTTTATGAAAACTGTCCTGCGCTCTAAAGGCTTTTTCTGGCTGGCGACGCGCCACGACAGCGGCCTGAACTGGTCATTGGCCGGACATGTCGCACGGGTGTCCTCGGCCGGTCGCTGGTTGGCAGCGACACCGGAAAAACAATGGCCACGTACCGAACAGGTGGCGGATTATCTGGAGGAATTCTGGCAGGAGCCGTTTGGAGATCGCCGCCAGGAGTTGGTCTTCATCGGCATTGAAATGCCCAGAGACACAATGCTCGCTCAGCTCAACACGGCCCTTCTCACCGATGAGGAACTGTCGCTGGGGGAATCCGGTTGGGAATTTTTCGTGGATCACTTTCCCTCGTGGCAGACAGGCGCGGCTGACTAAGGACGCGTCACATCACGTCACACTTTATTTTTGTAAACACATCATTCTAAGGACATCTCATGGCCAGCAAACGTCGTATTACCACCCGCAAACCCCAGTTTGGCAAGGCCCGCAGCCACGCCTTCAACACGACCAATCGTCAATTTAAGCTCAATATCCAGAGCAAGCGGATTTATATCCCTGAACTGAAGCGTTTTGTGCGCGTCCAACTGTCGGCCAATGAACTCAAAACTGTGGATAAGATTGGACTGCCGACCTTCTTGAAACGTCAGGGCCGCTCGATTCAGGAACTGCTCTAACATGGTAACAAACTCAAAACTGCCTGTGACGGTGCTGTCAGGCTTTCTCGGTGCGGGGAAAACGACACTTCTCAATCATATTTTGAACAATCGTGAGGGCCTGCGTGTCGCCGTCATTGTCAATGATATGAGTGAAATCAATATCGATGCCGCGCTGGTGCGTGAGGGTGGTGCGGCGCTGAGTCGGGTGGATGAGCAGCTCGTCGAAATGACGAACGGCTGTATCTGCTGTACACTGCGCGATGATCTGCTGCGTGAAGTCACACGTCTTGCGCTCGAAAATCGCTTTGATTATCTGCTGATTGAATCAACGGGGATCTCGGAGCCCCTGCCTGTTGCAGAGACGTTCACCTTTCCGCTGGATGAAGGCGGAGCCAGCCTGAGCAATGTGGCGCGTTTGGACACAATGGTCACGGTGATCGATGCTAAAAATATCCTGCGCGAACTCGACTCGCTGGATACGCTGGCAGATCGTGGCGTGCAAGTGGATGAGACGGACGAGCGCAATATCGTCGATTTGCTGGTGGATCAGATTGAATTTGCCGATGTGCTCGTCGTCAACAAGATCGATCTGGTCAGCACCGAGGAGCTCAATCGACTGGAAGCTCTGCTGCACCGGATGAACACCCGTGCGAAACTGATCCGCAGCCAGCAGGGACGTGTCGCTTTGAGCGAGGTCTTGAACACAGGTCGCTTCAACTTTGACACGGCTGCCGGCTTCGAAGAGTGGCTGTCGGGCGAGACACATACGCCGGAGACAGAAGAGTATGGCGTGAGCAGTTTTGTCTATCGGGCGCGGCGTCCGTTTCATCCGCGGCGGCTCCTCGATGCGCTGGAAAGCGATGTGTTTGACGCGGTCATTCGCTCCAAAGGATTTGTGTGGGTGGCTCCACAGCCGGATATGGTTGGGGTCTGGTCGCAGGCGGGTGAAGTGGTGTCCTTGAATTATGGCGGAGATTGGTGGGTGGCCGTGCCGCGCGACGAGTGGCCCGATGATCCCCATGTCATTGAGTCCATCGAGCATGAATTTGCAGGTGAATTTGGGGATCGGCGGCAGGAGTTGGTCATCATCGGCATTGAAATGGATCGACCACGCATCACGCAGGCGCTGAATGACTGCCTGCTCACGGAGGCGGAAATGGCTCAGGGGCGTGCGGTATGGCAGAATTGGGATGATCCCTTTATGACAACGATCGACGATGAGGAAAACGATGTCTTTCCTCAATAGAGCTGACCCTGTACGCAAAAGGCCCTGATGTAAAAAAGAGACGACGCCTGATGGCGGCAAATATGAAAACGTATTTGATATCATGCAGGGTGTTGCAGTAGGTATCTTTGTCAAGCACCGTCGCGCCAAAACAGAGGACAAAGCGCCTGCTCGTGTATTTCATCGTCATGTCTGGGGAGACCGTGAGGCAAAATATGATTGGCTGATGCAGAAAGATTTGATTGGAAAGACCGTGGGATGGAGTGAACTAAACCCACATTCTCCATTTTACCTTTATACCCCACAAGATGAAGATCTCACTAATGAATTTGAGAGAGGTTTGCACACAACACGCCTCTTTCCTATTAATGTTCTCGGTTTTCAGACTCACAGAGATAATGTCGCCATTGCTGATGATGAGACAACACTAAAAGAACAAGTGCAGACATACCTAACCACAGCGGTAAACGATTCAAATTGGAAACGTTTTGCACACCCAATCAGCTTTCGTCCCTTTGACATAAGATATGGATATTTAGATAGGAATGTTATAGATAGACCACGTCCAGAGCTTTTACAGCATGTAGTTAACCGGGAGAATATCACTCTTCTCTTGATACGTCAGATGCAAGATAACATGCCTTATACTCATGTTCTTGTATCAAAACATGCTTCAATTGATCGCATGTTTGCTTGCTCACGAGGCGCTGCTACTGTCTTCCCTCTCTATCTCTATCCCTCTGCCGATCAGCTTTTTAACTCGAACGCTGATTGGCCGCGCACCAATGGCCGCCGCCCCAACCTCAGCAAAGCCTTTGTCGCTCAGATGGCAGGCAAACTCGGCCTCTCGTTCGTCAGCGATGGGCGCGGCGATCTGCATCACAGCTTCGGGCCGGAGGATGTGTTTCACTATGCCTATGCTATCTTCCTTCCACAGTCCCACCTATCGCACGCGCTACGCCGAGCAGCTCAAAATTGATTTCCCGCGTCTGCCGCTGACGACGAATGTCGAGTTATTCCGTCAGTTGGTCATGCGCGGCGTCGATCTGGTGGCGCTGCATCTGCTGGAGGATGACTATCAGGGGACGTACTGGCAGCGGCATAAACTTCCCTCTCCACTGCGTGGGGAGGGCCAGGGTGGGGTGACGTTTGTGACAGGCTTCAACAAACAGACCGTCGGCGCAATGAGCAAGGGCAGCGCCTACGATGAGACGCAAAAGCGCATTTATCTGGATACGGCGCTCAAAGATAAAGGCTCGTATTTTCAATTCAGCGATGCCATCAGTGGCGAGGATGCGAAAGACCTGTGGGGCTTCTAGATCGGCGGCTATCAGGTGCTGCACAAGTGGCTGTATGATCGCAAAGGCCGCGTGCTGACGGCGGAGGACATCATGCATTATCAGCGTGTGGTGGCGGCGCTCTCGCTCACCCGATCCCTGATGGATGAGATCGATGCGTTGATTGCCGAGCATGGCGGCTTCCCGCTGGCGGGGTCGATTGATGTGCCGCATGATCCCGATAATGACCCGCAAGATATTGCAATAAACGATATTTCCAGTAATAATAATATAGATAAGGATGAGACAATGCCGGATGAAATAGAGCTTGATGCCGAGGATGAAGCGATCCTGGATGTCGTCTGGGACGAGATTGGCAAGAGAAAAGCTGCGGAGCGGGCTGCCAGAGACGCGGAACGACTGCCGATTAACGATGATAAGGATCATGATGAGAGCGAGGATATCACGATGAGCAAAAACGATTGGCAGGAACAGCAGCCAAAATTGATCTATGTGGCAGGAGATCAACTTCCTTTGAGTGCCGCAAATCATAGTGATCAGGAAGACGAAGACGGCCAGCCTATTGGGCCGGACAGTGCTGTTGAAATTGATTCCGCAGGTCCTCTTTCAGCTGATACTGCGCTCACACGGGCTGAAGGCATTGAAGTCGAGATCGAGGTCGATGATCCCGAAGCAACACCACGCTTGTTGAAACCCTTTGATCCAAGCAAGATCCGCATGAATTCACAGCAGATGAGTCTGGATACGCTCATCAAACGGATGCAAGATGAGCGGATGAGTATTCCAAACTACCAGCGATCCGCCGGGATCTGGACGGATACCAAAAAAAGCCGCTTAGGACGCGTTTAAAAATAAAGTCGCAGAATGGAGATGAGACGACCCATTCTAGAACTCTGCGGACTTGTTTTTAAACGCGTCCTTAGGGTCGGTAAAAGAATAACTTACTCACCTTACGCACCCCCCATAAAATGATGCCGAGAGCGCTGGAATGACTGTCAAACCTTTCCTTCCAGCCCCTCCGCACCGTTCAGCGAGGG